>DATFJD010000518.1:0-2371 GCA_035269475.1 Halalkalibaculum sp. | reverse complement strand
CCGCTCACCAATTCAATTCCAAGTGTATTAACCAACTGTTCATCTACGTAGTAAATAAATGAGCGTTTCTCCTCTCCATCCACACCAAAGGCATACACATTGGATCCATTGGTTAATGCAGGCGCCATACCGCTCACATTTTTAACCCCCGTAATATCGCTGAGAGCGTCCCGGTAGCGCTCCATTAATTTGCTGCCTTCTTCATTCCATCCGGTGTGGGTCGGCACAAATAGAACCTGCTCTTCATTGTACCCAAGCTCTTTGCTGCTTACATAATCCAGCTGTTTGAACATGGTTATGGAGCTGATAATGAGAAAAATGGACAATCCGTACTGAACCACCAGCAAGGCTTTGGTAAGCCGCGGCTTGAATTGAAAAGTGTTCAAGCCCTTCAACACTTTAACCGGCTGAAAACGGGATAGAACCAAGGCGGGATAGCTGCCTGCAATCAGTCCGGTGATAAGCGTAATGCCTAGAAGTACGCCCAGAAAGCCGGCATCACCCAAATAGTTTATGGATAGTGTTTTACCTGCCAGGTTATTAAACAGTGGAAGAACCAGCTCAGCAAGACACACCCCTGCTACCATGGCAAGAAAGGTAAGCAGCTGTGTTTCTCCCCAAAACTGAAGTGCAATCTGTGAACGCTGCGCACCCGATGCCTTTCTTATACCCACCTCCTTAGCTCGTCCGGATGAACGGGCCAGGGCCAGAGTAATATAGTTGATACAGGCTATGATCAGTATGAGAACTGCAATAGCCCCAAGTATGTATGAATAAAGAGGATTGCTCACATTAATCCATTCAGCGCTGGCATCAAGATGAATACCTGTAATCGGAGAAACTACAAATTCGGCTACGGTGGCCTCTTTGGGCAAACCAAGCCGATCTCTTTTTTCCTGCCAGCCTTCCGCATACCGTTCTAATGCAAAATCATTCAGTTTAGCCTCGAACTGCTTAATATCGGCTCCGGGAGCCAGTTCGACAAAAAGCGGAGTATTAAAACTGTTCCATCGCTCGATATTGAAATCATAAAAGGGCTTATTCTCAATATGCGCCACCATGGCAAAAGGAAGGCTGGAATTGGAGGGCGGGGTCTCTGCGATACCGGCTACCGTAAAAAGTCTCTCCTCATTGTGCACAGTGACTGTTAAGGTTTTTCCCATCGGATCTTCACTCCCGAAAAATTTTCTTGCCGTTTCCGGGGTAAGTACTACGTTTAGAGGATCACTTAATACACTTTGAGGCGAACCTTTGATGAGAGGAAAAGTAAATGTTTCAAAGAAAGCAGGATCGACTAACAGAATATTCTGCTCAAAGGACCGGTTGTCAAACCGGACTACAAAACTGCTTTCGTCGACACGTATATAATGTTCGATCTCCGGGAATAGATCACTGATGGCCGGACCCAAAGGCAGCGGCAGCCAGGGAGACTTACTCATCCCTTCCGGCAGTTTTGAATCATAAAAGGGTGTCGGTTCAATGTCTGACTTGAGCTTGTCATAACGAAGCTGTTCCACACGGTAAATATTCTCTGCGTTCTCATGGAACCGGTCAAAGGAGTACTCATCCGCAATAAACAAATAGATAGTAATGCAGCAGGTAATCCCAAGCATTAAACCGAAGATGTTAATCAGGGAATAAAGCTTCTGTTTCCTGAGATTTCTGATGGCGATTTTAATGTAATTTTTAATCATGGGTTTTCCTTTTAGTCGAAGCAAACGTGAAAAGGGAGACAGAAGACCGACGACGGATGACCGGATAAACCGTCATCGGTCCACCGTCAAGCGATTTCTCACGTTTCACTTTTCACGTTTGACGTTTGACGTTTCACGTCTGCTTCTATTCACTTTTCAAGCTCTCAACCGGATTCACTGTTGCTACTCTTACCGAATGCCAGCTTACCGTGATCCAAGATATTCCGATGACAAATACTGCCCCAACTGCAAACAACCACCATGATATATCAATACGGTAGGCATAGTCACTGAGCCAGCTATTCATTACCAAGTACGATACGGGAAATGCCAGCAGCAAAGCCAGAAGAATCAGTTTTGTAAAGTCAGATCCCAATAATTGTACGATGTCCCAGACAGTAGCCCCTAAAACCTTGCGAACCCCAATCTCTTTGGTTCTTCTTTCAGCCGTGAACAGTGATAACCCAAACAGGCCCAGGCATGCCAGGAAAATGGCAACAAATGAGAATCCCAAAATAGCGCTGCTCAACTGTCGTTCCTGTGCATAGAGCGCGGCAAAAGTGTTATCTAAAAAGTAGTAGCCGAAGGATGCATTAGGGATCACATCTTTCCATGTTGCCTCCATAAAATCAATGGTGGAGCTAACATCTACCGGATTAATCTTCACTGAGATAAAA
>DATFJD010000517.1:0-3400 GCA_035269475.1 Halalkalibaculum sp. | reverse complement strand
ATCGCGAATAGGACGGCCCAACCTTCTTATACCCGCTTTTAGAATGCGAGCCAGAGGTTTATCAATGCCGTCACAGTAGGTCAGTGCCCGCTGCCGATCGCCGTCTTTCAGCATACCCTCAATGGTGCGGAGGAAACCGTCTATCTCCATTCGTGAGTTATTCAGGGACCTCCAGCGCTCGGCAATTACATACACCGCGAGAAGCGAGAGCAGAAACAAAGGAATCATCAGTACTCCGCCTTCGGCAAGCAAGCCCAAAATTGACATGCTTTCATCTTGTGTTGCCAGGCTCAGGGTATCAGCAGCAGCGGTATCTGCCTGCTGTTGAATGATAAATAAAATCGTTGAAAACATATGCTGAATATTAGTATTAGATTATTGAATGCGTTTTATAAAGTGATTGCTCTTATAAGGATCCGGAAGCGTCTGCGAAGCTTTTTGGGCATCATCTATGGTCTTAAACTGCCCCAGACCCAACCTCCAGAAGGTCGTATCCATGACAGTGGCACTGGAAATAACTGTGCGATAACCTGACTGCTGTAACTCTTCATTCAGCCTTCGCACTTTGCTTTCATCACGCAGCGAATGCACCACTATGGTATAGCCGTCTTCAACTCTCGGCGATGCCCCGCCTCTCAGTCCATAAACGGACTGCCGCGATGCTTCCGCAATGCCGGTAATACTTGAAGTCGAATTTGGCTCATCCTGTTCCGAAATTTTATCAGTACCGGTTGTTTCCTCGTTGGTAACTGTGTCAGCTGCCGTTTTATTACCCCCGGTATTGGCTTGTTGCTCGGGCACCGTGCTCAAATTCTGACCTACACTGCTCTCCGAAACTGAATTACCGCTTTCATTGCCGGCTGAACCGCCAAAGTACCCGAGGTCGTAAAACATCCAACCGGAGATGCCAATAGCAATGATTATCACCGCCGCTACCAGCAGTTTTCCCAAAGAGTCCGTAGTTTCCTTTTTGCGCTTTGAACGAAAATCCTTTTTTGGTGAAGCTTTGGCTGCAGGTTTTGCTTTTGCAGCTTGGTCCGGCTTCTTCTGTTCTTCAGCAGGCTCTTGCGGCGTTTCTACTGTTTCCGGCTTTACATCCTCCGGTACATTGGCCGGTCTTTCAGGTAGTTCTTCATTGCCCTTTTCCTCTTCCTGCCCCGCTGCTTCCGTAATATTCACCTGCTCTTCTTCAGCCGCAGTGTCCATCTCTTCCGTATACTCTTCAACTCCGGGAACCGGTTCTGAGTCAGGCTCTTTCGCAGGGCTACTGTCAATAGCAATATGCGGCGTCTCCTTATAGGCCCCGATCAATTCTATGGGCTTCATTCCCGCATACTTGAAGTTTACTTCAGTGGATAACTTCTCTTCGGCCAGGAACGCGATGTCATCCCCTTCCATGCTGAATGTACCTAAACCCGAAACCTTGAAATCTTCACCTTTGGCCAGTTCCGACTTGAGCTGGTCCATAAAGAGAACCAGCTGATCCTCTACCTCGGCTTTTTCAAGCCCCGTTTTTTCCGCCAGTAAATCGACTAATTTCTTTCTATTCACTGTCACTTATTAACTTTTTATCGGCAACAAATGTAATTTTATCTTTTGGGGGCATCATAACCACCCTTCCGTCATCAAACTGCTTCTGGTACTGTTTTTTGTGCTCGGGTTTGAATACACCCAAGCCATCCACTGAAACCTCATTCTTCTTCGTAATCTCTTCCCTGAGAATCTCCGAAAAAGCCCCTAAAAATTTTTGATCCATATCTTGCTTAAAGTTTTACTGTCACTCCTCCATATATTTGCAGCGGCCGCTCATTGTATCCTTCCCAAACCTGGTAATTGTCATCAAGCAGATTCACTCCCCTGAAATAGGCCCCGAAACGATCCGTAATTTCCAGGTCTACCTGGGCACCAAGCAAGAAAATTCCGTCAAGTTCCTGTCCTGTTATACCGGTTTCCCTTTTGCCTAAATAATCAAGCCAGCCTTCCACAGTAATACGTTTAATGGGACTGATGTGTACACTCGAATTTATTCCCCATGTCTCACGGAAGGGAACACGATCTCCGCCGTCAAGTTTCGGATTCTGTGCATAAATTCTGCCGTTAACCCAAAAGCGTTCAGGCAACAGCTGGTGAGTTAAGCCGGCATATATTCTGAAATTTGTCGCATTTTCATAGTTGATCCGGTAAAAGGAGTTGCCCGGTGTCGGTGTACTTTGTGAATAGTAGGGCAAATTCTTTGTGTTTGAGTAACTGACACCCCCATTAAGCGTTGATCCGCGAAAGTACTCCAGGCTGGCCTCTCCGGATACCTCAATTTCATATGCGTGGCGCAGTATATTGTTCGCGGCAATAAACCTGTTGTATTCATGATGCTCACGCACGGTCTTCAAATAGGGTTTGCCATGTGCCTTACCGGTTATTTTTAAACCTTCGCTAAAGGTGTGCTCCACCTGCAGTGAGGGGGCGAAATAGACTTTTTCTTCGATAAAATCGGCTGCGTAATAAACACCGGCTTCACCGGTAACTTTTGTAGTATAATTGAGCAGGCGCTGGTATTGAACGGCGCCCTGCAGGGTAGTCCAACCCTCCTGGTCATCACCGGTACCGTAAACCCCGCTCTTCACGCCTCCTTTAACCGTAAAGGTTTCGCTGACGTTGCTTCCTGCCCATCGTTTTGCAAAAGATCCCCTATACACTGTTTCGTTAACATCACCCGTAAAGGTGTCATCTTCCAAATCCACATCAAAATATCGTAGGCCGGCATCGATATTCCATCCGTTCACAGTATTTTGAAAACGGCTAAGTTGTCCGCCTAGCTCAAAACCCAAGTAGTTTTTGCCCAGTTCCTGCTCAACAGGAAGCGCATTCTCGAGTTCATAAAGATAGTGAAAGTCACTTTGTCCGCCGGCATTGAACTGCAGACGTGTATCTGGGTCCAGCTTGGCCGCATATTCTGCATTGGCATTGAAAAAACGAAAACTGCTGGGCTGGTTGTCCAGGTGTCCATCCGAAGAGGAAAAGTCCAGATCCCCTCCAACATAACTGGTTTCACTGAGCCGGTGTACCCCCCAGAAAGTTGCCTCGGGACTACTGTAGCTACCATATCCCAATCGGGAGTAAGCCTGTATGTTCTCAGAGTATCTCATGGGATTATATGCCGGCGGATTGGGCCTTGACAGTTCACTGACCGGAAGGTTTGCCACCACCTGCTCTTGCGTTTCCATAAAGGGCTGGCGGTTGGGATCAACCTGGTAGACTCGGGGAGTCGGATCAAATCCAAGTATAGGCTGACGCCGTATGCCGGGAAAACGCGCTCTAAACTGGCTTCGAATCTCGATATCCTGCGGATCTATTTCAGGAAGCAAAGAGTTCTCGGTATCCTGTTGCTGGGCAACGGAGGGAA
>DATFJD010000516.1:0-4484 GCA_035269475.1 Halalkalibaculum sp. | reverse complement strand
GTTTTTGACCAGGCCAATTCCTGGTAAAGGGCAGACTGTTCGGTCAGTTTCTCCAGGTTCCGACCGTTCTGCTGCACCCGGTAAATATGGCCTCCCTCTTCCGGACTCCAGGTCGAAAAAGCAATCCACTTTCCGTCGGGCGACCAGGTTGGGAAGGCTTCGGTCATTTCCATTCCCGTAATACGTCTAGGCTCGCCGCCGGGCAGCTCCATAACGTACAGATCATTCAGAACCGTAAAAGCAAGCATGCTGCCGTCGGGCGAAGGTACACCGTCCCGAATCTGGCGAGCGGTAAATTGTGGAGTGTCTTCAATGGGGTAGTCAAAGTCCAGACGTGGGCCGAGGTCGAGATCGGTATCTACCGTAACTGCAATTTCTTCGGCTTCGTTGTCTTCGGCAATCGGAATTCGCCATATTTTACCACCGTAGGAAGCTATCACTGATTTGTTATCCGGGGTGAAGTCCATTCGGGGCAGTACTCCACGCGTTGCCCGAGATTCCATATCGTCGCGCTGAACCGGATAAGCCAGCCAGCGCTCATCCCCGTTGTCCAGGTTGCGAATGCGGAGCCCGGTTTCGGTATCATGCCGCGTACCGTAAACCAGCCACTTGCCGTCGCTAGAAAGAGTAGGTCGAAAAGCTGATCCCAGCCTTGCTGTCTGGGTATGACTCTCACCGGTTTCGCGGTCAAACTTTGCAATCTGGTACTGTGGAAATATGGCATTATAACTCCAGTCTCCGTTTCGTTGAGAGTACCAGATATATTTACCGTCATGACCGATGGCTGGTTCAATGGCTTTTTCGCGCTCGGAGGTATCCATCAGCTCTGTACCGCTACCGCCATCTATATGATACATGCGTAGCTTATGAACGCCTCCCCGCAAGTCGGCGCGTGCTGCAATGATATACTTGCCGTCATTTGTCCAGGTGGGACCTTGCATGCGATAGTTCTTTCCCTCTGTCCGCTGTTCTGCTTCCATGGTCTCGAGGTCAAGAATCCATATATTTTCGCCGCCATCCCTGTCGGAAATGAAAGCGACCTTAGTTCCATCCGGGCTATATTTGGGCTGGGAATCAAAGCCCATGCCTTTGGTGAGCTGTTTCGCCTGTCCGCCACTCATGGGCAGTTCAAACAGGTTGCCCATATATTCAAAGATGAGCTTGTCCCCGCTTGGATGTACATCCAGAGATAGCCAGGTTCCCTCGGCCGTATTCAGGGAAACCGATCTCTCGGCATCCAGTGGAAGATCTTTATGACTGGGTTCTTGCTGTGTCTCTGCGTTCTGTGCGAAAAGAGGCATTTGCAAACCCAGTGCTAAAAACAATATTGAACTTATTGCGGCAGCTAAAATCCGTTTCATGAGAGACTGGTTTTATTGATGTTGATACTATTTGCTCAGATGGCAACATAAACATACATAAATGCGGGAAAGGGATTTGTAAATAACTGATAACAGGGTAACGAGCAAAGTTCGCTTCTTCAAGTAATTTTTATTGGCAGGCGCCTAAAATGCTTCCCCGAACTGCAAGTAAAAACCTGTAGATTCTTTACTGAAACCAAAATCAATACGCACATTTGCAGGATCTTGTTTATTCATATTGAATCGAAGTCCGGCCCCAGCTGTCCATTTGTAGTTGTCAAGGTTAAACTCTTCAAAACGGTTCCAAACCTCGCCGGTTCCGGCAAAGACTGTAAATCCCAAACGGCCCCGCAGCTTTTGGCGCAGTTCGGCTTGAATTTGAGCCGCATTCCTATCGCGATACCTTCCGCTGTAATAACCGCGATTGATGCGGTCGCCACCAAGTGTGGCCAGATCATTAAAGGGAGGATTCCCGGTTTGGAGGTTGACCAAGCTTTGGATGGCAAGCACTGATTGCCCGTTTAAAGTACTCAAAGCGATATACTTTCGTGCATCCAGTTCATAGGTTGAGTAATTACCCGAGCTGCCCAGCCAGTCCGGATTTCCCAGGAATGAGAATTGTACATAATGATGTCGTGTGGGCGTCATGTTACTGTTTCTTCGGTCCCACCTGGTAATCCATCCGACTCCCATGCTTGTGTGTCCGTCGGTTCCGTTTACATCTGGTCCGGGAATATGCTCGCCCTCCACATTTTCAAAAGATACATTGTAGAGTTTTGACCAGCGAATATAGGGGCCGGCAAAAAAACCGGGCTCAATCCGGCGTAATACGTTTTGCTCAAGATTTACCTGGGTATAGAGTGCCGTTATCTCGTCTTTCTCATCAGATAATGGCCCTATTCCCCAGTAGCTTTCAGGGAAATAATTGGCAAAATAGTTTCCATTCAGGGTCCATTCTTCATCCGGGAAAATTATATCGGGCATTATACTGATCAGCAACTGCTTTTTTGTGGTGTAGATTGCAGAAGTAAATATGCTTGATGACCGTGTCTGGGGCCCGGATGACCCGACTTTGAACTGCGGCACGATGACGGCACCGAACATGAATCCGGTCTCTGGACTTGATCCAAGGGCCGGGAGGAATAGAACCTTATTGCTGTATTCCGGTAATAACACTGCAGTGGTATCCTGACTATAACAGCTGTCCGGAACCATAAGTGAGAGCAGGATGTGGAAGATTACGATTCTAGAGATCTTCATAGTTCAGCCTTCTTCTTTGTTTGATGCTTTACCCGCACGATCTCCCGGTTGAATCGTTCTGTTTCGGCAATAAAAGGAGTATGAGCTGAGCTTTTGAAGGTCACAAGGTATTTTTCCGGCGCGGCCAGAAATTTGAAGTACTCCTTTACAAGGATGTGCGGGGTATTATAGTCTTTAACGCCGGTAAAGAAGTACACGGGAACCTTTATGGAATCAATTTCAGAAAAGAGGTCGATATTGTTGGTTTCTTGCCACATGGGGCCACTTCCGCGATTGGCACCCTTGAGCCATCTTATATAGTCCGGCAAGCTATACTCCCGGGCACCCAGCGCTTCCCAAAAAAGCCTGGTAAAACCGGCATCCATGCCGCCTCCGAATACGTCTTTCATTTTAGCAAACCGTACATATCGGTCGTGTTCTAAAAAAGGAGGATTGCCAAGCTCTTTTAATGCCGTTTTATCAGCACCGGTACCCGCAGCCTCCACCTGTTCCCTGAGCCAGTTATAGGAAATTTCATCTGCTCTTCTTGAGTGTACAACCTGTGAAATGGAAATAAAGGCAGCATAATCTTCCGGATATTGGCTGGCAAGCTTTATGCCAAGAAAGCTGCCCCAGGAGTGCCCCAGCAGGTAAATTTGATCGCGTTTAAATCGTTTCTTCAGATAACCCGACAGTTCATGACCGTCTGATATAAATTGATCAAGCGTCATGGTCTCTTCCTTAAACCCGCTATGATTTGATTTTCCTGCTCCCCGCTGATCCCAATGTACCACCACAAATTCTTTTTCGAGCTCCTTGGTGTAGGCATGATGAATGGGCATTTGTGCCGAACCGGGACCACCATGCAGCCAGAGCAGTATAGGGTTATGAGCATCCCGTCCCTGAATTAGCACCCACTGTTTCATCCCGCCTATTTCAATGGCTAGAAGGTCAGTAACGGAACCATTGCGGTTAATAGCTTCGGTACCCTCACGACAACCGATCGACACCAGCAAAAGGAACATCAAGAGATATGGTATGCCGGTGTTATACCTCATTCTGTTGACCTTTGAATGGCGGATTTTGTTTCTGAATTGACGGTATTAGGGCCGATATCAGCAAGACCAGGGAAAGAAAAAGCAGTGCACGAGCCAGCCATGCTGCTTCAGCCGGGAAGATGGAAGTGATAAACAAGTAATCCCGGGTGTAGGCCCAAAGGAGCCCGGCGGTAATGAATATCCACCCGGCAAATTCTCCCATTTGTATTGCAGGTGCACCTCCCAGTTTAAGCATTGGTTTCCTGCGCCGGCTTTTTATGCCGGCTGCTACTGACCACACTTTCCATAAGGAAAGCAACATAAGGGCTGTTATAAGGAATTGCATCAGCACTCTGCCTGTGCGTATACGGCTGAATTTTACAGGCCCAAAGCCTTCCCAAAGAGACCAATCGTATAAAATTTCGGCCATAAAGGGCCAACTTCGCTGGCTGTTGGTGAGAATAACAATGCCCGCACCTTCTCCGGGTACCGAATGGAAATGAGTCATCCATCCCAGTCCCTGTCCGCCGTGCCAAACGGCTTTTTGCCCATCGGGAAGAATTTCAATAAAATGGCCAAGTCCATAAGCACCGGCTACCTGACCAAACATTCCGTTTATCTCAATATTCGGCTGATATATCTCCTGTATGCCTGCAGAATTTAAGACAAGGTTTGAAGATTGCATGCCTGACAAGACAAATTGGCCTATATCTTTCAATGTAG
Organism: Halalkalibaculum sp.; assembly: GCA_035269475.1. Taxonomy (GTDB): domain Bacteria; phylum Bacteroidota; class Rhodothermia; order Balneolales; family Balneolaceae; genus Halalkalibaculum. The sequence goes on along the minus strand of DATFJD010000516.1, from coordinate 124 downwards.
TAAAGAGCCCTCCGCTTGCCTGGTAGGGGTAGAGATAGGGCGGTACAGCATTACCGTTTAAATCATAACCTTTCGGTATTTTTGAATCCATGCTTTCTTGCCAGGCAAAATTTGAGTTTGTCAT
>DATFJD010000515.1:0-4887 GCA_035269475.1 Halalkalibaculum sp. | reverse complement strand
CCGCGCCGGCTTTGGAGACGTACTGGCCGGAAAAATCGGTGCCTACTGGTCACAAAATAACAGTCCGGACAAAAGTTCTGCTTTGGCTTTATTGAAAGGAAAGCATATACTTGAAAACCTTTTGGAAACGGATTCATCTCGCATTGTAGAGCCTAAAGATTTTATATGAAAGAATCACCTATTGACTATGCATTGAGAAGTAAATACCTGGTTCCGGGTCTTTTCATTCTTCTTACCTTGATCATGCTATTTCTAACCCTGGTGCCTATGGGTACGCTCGGTTCCAGTGCCATCTGGGGATATGATAAATTAGGCCACTTTCTGCTCTTCGCATCCTGGACCTTTTTGCTTGGGGCTTTTCTTTACGTAAATAATTCTTACAAACTGAACCTGTTCACTATTTTCTTTATCGGGGTAAGCTTTGGAATTTTCATTGAGGTCTTGCAATACCTGATGCCTTTTCAGAGAAGTGCTGAACTATTCGATATCGCCTTCGACAGCCTGGGATGCCTCGCCGGAGTTCTCGCCCTGAAAAAAATCCTTCCTGACTCCGACTAAAGCACAAATCTATTTCACCAACTCGCAGGGTTATTTACCGATTACTTTCGGTCATTCAGGGTAAATATTTTGCATGATTAATTTTTATAATGTATTCCATCCGGCAATTAATTGCCTGTAAGTAATAAAATGCGCAGCCTACCCGTTATACTATCTCAATAATATTTGCACCTGTTCGATAATTTGATAAATTAGGAGGCATATTTTAAGGTAAACAAGAATTCCCGATTAGCAGAACAACAGAATGAACAACAGAAAAAAATCAAAGGCTGATCTCAAGAAGTATTATACCATCTTCTTGGAGCTGGGACTTATTACCGCTTTGTTAATTTTTATTGCAGCAGCCAAGATCAATTTACAAACTGAAAAATCTAATGTTGACCTGACCAGCCAACAGGAAGTGGTGGAAATGGAAGAGATCATTCAGACAAAACAGATTGAGAAACCACCACCCCCTCCGCGTCCACCCGTACCCGTAGAAGTGCCTAACGATGAAGTTATTGAAGACCAGGTGATAAATATCGATGCTGAATTGAGTTTTGATGAACCGCTTGATTTGCCTCCGCCTCCCAAAGGCGATGACGATGGAGAAGAGGATTTTTTTGTTGTCGTAGAAAATATGCCGGAGCTGATTGGCGGCATGGCGGCCTTGCAGAAAGATATTCGCTATCCTGAAAGGGCCAGGAAAGCGGGCATCGAAGGACGAGTGATCGTACAGTTTATCGTAAATGAAGAAGGAAAAGTCGAAAATCCACGGGTGATACGAGGTATCGGCGGAGGATGTGACGAAGAAGCGCTTCGGGCAGTAAGCAATGCCCTGTTTAAACCCGGTCGTCAACGAGGCCAGCCGGTACGCGTTCAATACAGTTTACCCGTTATTTTTAAATTGCAAAACTAGTTTGAATATATTTCCTTAGAAAATAAGGAATTCGCCCGGTTTAAGCATTGTTTTACAAATGGAGTATGTACGATACTGAATATTTTATTATAATTGGGCTGAATTAATTGAAAAATCTCTTTTTAATCTACAAAGAGGATATTTATGAAGAATACCCGTAAGAAACCTAAGGCAGATTTAAGAAAGTACTATACGGTCTTTCTTGAGTTGGGTTTGGTGGTGGTTCTAATCATCTTCATCGTTGCCATGAAAGTTGATTTCAGAACAGCTGCGCAAGACACCGACCTGACTGAAGAACAGGAAGTAGTAGAAATGGAAGAAATTCAACGAACCGAGCAACAGGAGAAACCGCCACCCCCGCCGCGTCCGCAGGTTCCTGTAGAAGTGCCCAACGACGAGATCGTTGAGGACCAGGAAATTAACCTTGATGCCGAAATTAACCTCGACGAACCCCTGGATATGCCTCCGCCCCCTGAAGAAGAGGAGGAAGAGGAAGACTTCTTTGTAGTGGTTGAAAACATGCCTGAGCTTATCGGTGGCATGAGAGAACTGCAGGGATGCGTCAAATATCCCGAAATGGCCCGCAAAGCCGGTATAGAAGGCCGTGTAATTGTACAGTTCGTAGTTAACAAGGATGGCAATGTCGAGGATCCCCGCGTGATTCGCGGAATCGGCGGCGGTGCCGATGAAGAGGCCCTTCGTTGCGTAAAGGATGCTAAATTTAAGCCTGGCCGACAGCGTGGCCAGCCTGTTCGTGTTCAGTACAGTCTGCCGGTTATCTTTAAATTGCAGAACTAACGCACCGGCTAAAATAGTTTAAACCAAAAGGGCATGGCTTAGGTCATGCCCTTTTTCTTTTTTATATCCGATAACAAATTCCTTCTCCAGACAGCAACCTTTTTGAAAAATGAATGTGCTTAAATAGCACAACCAACCTTCCCCCGGACCCTGATATTTGATTATATATTACTTTTCCCCAAACCCTCATCAAACAGATGCTTCCCGCTAAAAACGGATAGCCATGCTCCGGGTTTATATAAGTGATTATTTTTTTTATAATTAGGTAGTATTACCTGAATAGTACTGTTTTAAACTCTTTGAGCAATACGATTATGGAAAATAGCAGAAAAAAACCTAAAGCAGATTTGAGAAAGTACTACACTGTGTTCCTTGAGCTGGGATTGGTGGTAGTTCTGATTATTTTCATCGTTGCCATGAAAGTTGATTTCAGGACAGGAGCAGAAAACACCGACCTGACCGAGGAACAGGAAGTAGTGGAAATGGAAGAAATTCAACGAACCGAACAGCAGGAGAAGCCGCCACCCCCTCCGCGTCCGCAGGTGCCTGTAGAAGTGCCCAACGATGAGATCGTTGAGGACCAGGAAATTAACCTCGATGCCGAAATTAACCTCGACGAACCCCTGGATATGCCTCCGCCCCCTGAAGAAGAGGAGGAAGAGGAAGACTTCTTTGTAGTGGTTGAAAACATGCCTGAACTTATCGGCGGCATGAAAAAGCTACAGGGATGCGTCAAATATCCCGAAATGGCTCGCAAGGCCGGAATTGAGGGACAGGTTGTTGTTCAATTCGTCGTAAACAAAGATGGCAACGTTGAGGACCCCCGAGTGATTCGCGGAATTGGCGGCGGTGCCGATGAAGAGGCCTTACGTTGCGTAAAACAGTCACAATTTAAGCCGGGCCGACAGCGCGGCCAGCCGGTAAGAGTACAGTACAGCCTGCCGGTAATCTTCAAGCTGCAGAACTGACAGGCCCATAGAAAATATTAGGAATCAATGGACATGGCCTTTGGTCATGTCCATTTTATTTTGCACAATTTTGTTTGCCACTCCCCTTTCATATTTCCTTTACAATTATTGATTAAGGTTTGATAAGGTTGGGTAAATTCTAAAATATTCTGTTTTCAGAATGGAGATGAACCATGAATGCCGCAGCCAACCCTTCCGGAAGAAGACTCAAAGATTACTACTACATTTTTCTTGAAGTAGGTCTTATTCTTGCCCTTTTGATATTTATCATCCTAACCAATCTCAATCTGAAGCCTTCCGCTCATTCAGATGAAGTAAACTTTGAAAGGCAGGAACTACTTTCGATGGAAGAGATCGTACAGACCAAACAGCCGGAAAGGCCGCCGCTGCCGCCAAGGCCTGCCGTACCGGTAGAAGTTCCCAACAACGAAATTATTGAAGAGGAGGTTTTAGCGATTGATGCGGAGATTAATTTTGACGAGCCGCTTACCATACCTCCCCCTCCGGTCAAAAAGCAGGTTGTAGAACCTGAGCAGGAAGATAACTTCTTTGTTGCGGTTGAAGAGATGCCGAAGCTTATTGGAGGCATTGAAAGTATTCAAAGTCATATTCGATACCCTGAAAAAGCAGTGCTAGCCGGTATAGACGGACTGGTTATCATACAGTTCATCGTCAACAAAGAAGGAGAAGTTGAGAGTCCCAAAGTGATCAGAAGCGTGGGGGCCGGATGTGATGAGGAAGCGATACGGGTTGTCAGGCTTGCAAAATTCAAGCCCGGGAAACAGCGCGGGCAGGCCGTAAGAGTTCAGTTCAGTGTGCCTGTATTCTTTAAGCTGAAAAGCTAGTGTATTCGGAAACCGCCTGCAGCTTATAGTTTATTTTCTGACTCATGCCATTTCCGGAAATCCCGGATCACGGTGACCAGGTTGTCATAACCGACCCGTTGCCTTGCCTGGTCTGCCGGTACCCATTCCAGCTTTTCAATTCCCTCTTTTGTTTCCGGTTTCAGCTGCTGGCCGGGATCATCAAGCTTCATTGCATACCAGTGCGTGGTTTTGCCAATATGCTCTCCATTTTCCTCATACTCATGGAAGGTGTCACAGAGCTGTTCTGTGATCTCCGGGATGCTGCTTCCCACTTCTTCCGACACCTCACGACGTGCACATTCCGGAATACGTTCTCCGGACTCCAGTTTTCCTTTCGGTAAATCCCACACGCCTCTTCGATACATCAGCAATATTTCGGGACCGGTATCCTTATCGCCCTCCCTGAACAATACTCCCCCGGCTGCAGTCACCTCTTTCATATACCTTTATATCCCTGCATGTTTATTCTTCCTCTTTATTGGGCTCTTCGGGTTCATCTCCTTTTTTCTTTTCCTCAGCATAGTTCAGCCGGAGGTTATTGAGTGTCTGCTCCAGATAGTTTTTCAGTTCTTTAGGAAGATTTCCCTTCGTGAACTTTTGCAGCATGACGAGCGTATCGATTGCAAATTTTGCGGACTTCAATTCACGCTCTACTTCATCGGTATTGGGGTTCTTGATCTTCCCCATACCCATCATCGCTATCTGCTGGTGCTGCTGTATCAGCATCATAAATAAAAGCTGATCTTGCTGCTCTCCGGAGAGCTTGTCTCCGTTAAAATTCATTGGATCCATAGAATAT
>DATFJD010000514.1:0-13495 GCA_035269475.1 Halalkalibaculum sp. | reverse complement strand
GAAGGAAGAATCAAATATCAGGATGCTGATCAACCGGGAGACAAAGAAAGACGGTACCCTTACCCTCTATACCGATTCACGCACAGCTAAGGTTAAGGAACTGAAGGCTCTAAACAAATCTGCCCTTTTATTCTGGCATGACCACCACAAGGTACAGGTTACGCTGAAAGCTGAAGTTGTCATTCACCATAATGATGAGGTTGCCGAAGAATACTGGAAAAGTGATGTTCACGGGGCGGCTCAGAAAGCATACACGCCATTGGTTTCTCCCGGTACCAGCATAGATAGTCCGGACGAAGCCCATAGCTGGCCCGGGGAATTCAGTTCAGAGCACTTTTGTGTCTTAAAATGCCTCCCATATGAAATAGAGATACTGCAGCTGGCGGGTAAGGAGCACCTGCGCCTTAAGTTTTACAGGGGCGGCCACGACGAAGAGTGGGAGGGAGGATGGATAGCCCCCTAGTAAATTGGCTTTAAGCAGGAAGCATTGAAAATAGTAAAAAAATTGGCCTGAAGGCCTTTCTTGACCTCACTGTAATTCTTATAAACCGGTTCTACGTAAATCAAAAGCTCCCGGGTTAGGAGATAACCTTATTTTGAAAATAATTCGGGATGTTGTTTATGGAAACCGGTAGCCTGCTGGTATTTTTTCGCAACTGCCAGGAGGGTGGCCTCATCGAAAAGCCCGCCCATAAAAGTGATGCTGGTGGGTTCTCCATTATCATTAAAACCGTTGGGCAGTACTACGGAAGGGTGTCCGGTTAGGTTGGTCAGTACCAAATTGCTTCCCCCGAATGCAGGTGACAGGTACACATCTACATTCTGCATCACAGAATCCATTTTTTGGATAAGCACTTCCCGGGCGCGGTTGGCCTGTATGTATTCAACGGCCGGTATGAAGCGTGCCGCCCGGAAAACATTGGGCCATGCGTTCCGTACCTGCCTCACCATCTCATCATCTTTGCCGGTGAGCGTCAGTTGATCGAAGGCTGCGGCCCCCTCGGCAGATAGGATAAAGCTCAGCTCACCCGCCGGGTAATCAGGCAGTTCCATGGGAATTAGTTCGGCCCCTAGCTCACGGAGCACCGCCAGGGTAGCGCTGTCGTGCTCGTGGTTGTAATAGTCCCTGTCAAAAGCAGACTTCAGGTACCCGATGCGTAGTTTGCTGAGGTCCGCCTGCTGCTTATAATTGAAGGGCAGGTCAACAAGGCTTTGATCATGTCCGTCAGGGCCGTATATAGCATTGAATACAATCGCGGCATCCTCAACGGAACGGGTTATCGGGCCCACCTTATCCATGCTCCAGCTGAGAGCCATAGCCCCATGCCTGCTCACACGGCCGAAGCTTGGCCTCAGGCCTGTGGTACCCGTACGGGATGAGGGCGATACTATTGAACCAAGGGTCTCTGTACCGATGGCAAAAGGAACCAGCCCGGCTGCGGTAGCCGCTGCTGATCCGGCAGACGAACCGCTGGAACCGCGCTCGGGATTCCACGGGCTTCGTGTCTTTCCTCCAAACCACACATCGCCCCAAGCCAGGGCACCAAGGGTGGTTTTGGCTACCAAAACGGCACCTGCTTCATCCAGTCGCTGTGCCACGGTTGCGGTAATATCCAAAGTCTGCTCTTTGAAGGGTCCGGCTCCCCAGGTAGTCTTGTAACCTTCCACCGCAAAGAGGTCTTTGAGGCCATAGGGAATACCATGCAATGGACCGCGATAGTTGCCCGCTTCCATTTCCTTATCAAGTTTTTCTGCCTGTTCCAGTGCACGTTCTTCAGTGAGGGTTACTACGGCATGCAGGGTATCATCATACCTTTGAAGCCGGTCTATGAAAAATTCAGTTAACTCCCTGGATGTAATTTTTCGGTGTTTTATCAGGGAGGCAAGTTCTTTAACCGTATAAAATGCCAGGTCCGAACGGTTGTCAGGCAAAGTGACATCACTGGGTACATCCCAGCTGATGGGTTCCCGGATGTGATTAAACGTTTTGCCGGGTGGCACCGGATTAAATACCAGCGATGGAGAAACCGAATTTGGCAGTTTAAGTTCCCGTATGGCTTGATAGTCTTCCCGGGCATTTTCCAGATCCTCAATCATGGAATCACGTTCGGCCTCGGTGAATTCCAAACCGATAATCTTGGAAGCTTCGGCAACGGTATTGCCGGTAATTTCACTGTTTAGAAGAGCGACTGATATAAAAGCCAGTATAAAGCCCAGCGAGATACCCAGGGCAAAGGTTGCAGATCGTTTAATCATAGTCAGGAATATTTGTTGAAATAGTAATCGCAAATATAACAGCCTGCAGGTAAAATGGAAGCCTGTTCACAGGCTTTAACAATGAGGCATTAAATATCATCAACAAGTTAGAGAGAGGGAGCCGGCAGGTAGGACTGCAAAAAATAAGGGCGCCATCGATCAGGATGACGCCCCTAAGGGATATTGGGATATATTGTTAAAATTCCTAAAAGGTACTTAGCTAAAAGTTATCACATCACTAAACTCCTTTTGAACTCATTACTATAACGGAGCGCAACACGTTTTATTGGATACATTTCATAAATAATTTCCACTGTCCTCCTGATGCCGTATCAGTCTGAAATCTTACCTTAAATTGATGGCCGTTTTGAATTGCCGGCTGTTACCTGATTGGCTTATTGGGTGAATTACCGTTATTATAGCGGGTACCTAAAATTTAAATTTCAATTACTGATTTAATACGGGTCCCTGCTTAATTTTATTTATGAGGCAGGGTGAATAGGGAATCCGGTGATTTCATGATTTTTGGGAAAATCCGGAGCAGTCCCCGCTGCTGTAAGCTCTTTAAGCTTTTTGCCTCAGGCACCGCCTGGGAGCTCCTTCAAAACCACTGTCCGCCGGCTGGCGGATGGGAAGGTTGCAAAACGTAGAGTAAGCCAGAAGACCTGCCTGTATTGATGAAGGAAATGCTTTCGGGAGAAAAGCTGAACCTATGCAGGGATCGCCTCTTCGCTATTTTTATTTAGTTCTATTTACCGGCTTCTTATTATCAGCTGCCTGTTCTGGCGAAAAGAGCCGTGAGGCCCAAGCCATCCATGCCAGCCAGGCCACGGTCTCATTTAAAGATACCGTCGAGGTAAAATATGCAAGCGGATTCCGTATAAGCTACAGGGATAATTACAAGCTGCTGGAAATTCTCAATCCCTACCAAGACCGTACCGATACGCTTCGTTACGTGCTTAAACCCCGGGAGATTCAACTGGACACCACGTTCCGGAATGCGCAGGTGATAGATATCCCGGTTCGGACAATGATTGCCACATCCACTACGCATATCGCATTGACGGAGATGCTGAATGCTAATGAAATCATCACCGGTATGGTTGGCGCTGAATATGCCTACAGTTCAGAGATCAGGCAACGGCTGAAGCAGGGAAAAATTACCGGATTCAACCAGGGTGAATTTAATAAAGAACAAGCTTTGGCCATGCAGCCCGACCTGATTATGGTATCAGCGGGGCAGTCATCGCAGTTTGATGATTACCGGGTTCTAATGGAGTCGGGAATTGATGTACTAATAAACTCTGAATGGCTTGAGACAACGCCTCTGGGAAAGGCTGAGTGGGTTAAAATGATGGCGGCACTGCTCAATAAGGAAGTCTTGGCTAATGAGAAATTTGGTAAAGTAGCCGAAGAGTATGAGACGCTGAAGGCAAAGGCTGCCGAAGTTAAAGAGAAACCGCTAGTGATCAATAATCTGCCTTACAAGGGTGCCTGGTTTGTATCTGGCGGCGACAGTTTTACCGCCCGGTATCTCAGGGATGCCGGGGCCGATTACCCCTGGTATGAGAATTCATCTACCGGCGGGCTCCGAAAAAATTTTGAAGTTGTATATGAGGTCGGCCTAAGGGCCGATGTCTGGATAAATCCCGGCGCTGCTGCTTCGAAGGAAGAAATTCTGGAAAAGGATGCAAGGTTCAGAGATTTCGAGTCTTTTCAGACCGGACGGATCTATAATAACAATAAACGCGTAAGTGAATCGGGGGGTAATGATTACTGGGAGTCAGGAGTAGTTCATCCCGAGCGCGTTCTTGCCGACCTTATTTATATTATGCATCCAGGTATTCTTCCCGACAGAAATCTTTATTACTACCAAAAGCTGAATGGGAGCGGGGATGAATAGTACGAATGCACAATCGGAGTATAACTGGCCGGATACGTCTATCAACACCGCCTACTTATTTTTACTGTTGTCCGGGGTCGCCGTACTTTTCCTTGGGAATGTAGCACTGGGCTCTGTCCCTATTCCCGTTTGGGATATTATATCGATCCTATTCAGCGGGGAATCCGAGAATGCGGCATGGGTAAAGATCATTGAAAACATACGCATTCCCCGTGCTTTTACTGCGATCCTGGCAGGCAGTGCGCTTTCTGTCGGCGGTTTATTGATGCAGACACTGTTCCGAAATCCCCTGGCTGGGCCATCTGTTTTGGGGATTACGGCAGGAGCCAGCCTTGGCGTGGCTGTGGTAATGCTGACTGCGGGAACAATCACCAGTATTTTTGCTATCCAGCAGCTCGGCAGCCTTGGCAGCTGGATGATCATTGCGGCAGCCAGTATAGGGTCTGCCGCGGTGCTGTTCCTGATCCTGCTTATTTCCATGCGTATAAGGGATAGTGTAACACTTCTGATTATCGGTTTGATGATCGGTAATATGACCATTGCCCTGGTTAGTATTTGGCAATATTTCAGTAACCCGGAGCAGATTCGTGATTACCTGATTTGGACCTTCGGCAGCTTGGGTGGGGTAACTTCCGATCAACTGTTACTGCTGACACCGGTAGTAGTGGCCGGATCACTGATTGCCTTTGGCTTGTCAAAGAATCTGAACGGATTACTGCTTGGAGAAAATTATGCCAGAAGCATGGGCCTGTCCGTTCAGCGATCCAGAATTTGGATCATACTGAGTACCAGCCTGCTGGCAGGCGGGGTAACGGCATTTTGCGGTCCCATTGGTTTTGTAGGAGTAGCGGTTCCCCATCTCACAAGGTCTTTGCTGAATACCAACGAACATCGCATACTCATTCCTGCCACCTTTCTGATGGGGGCCATACTAATGCTGGCCTGTGATATTGTTGCCCAGGTTCCCGGCAGCACAACAACCTTACCCATCAGTGCGGTAACCTCGATGGTGGGTTCACCGGTGGTGATATGGGTTATTATCAAAAGAAAAAATCTTCAGGCTTCCTTTTCATGACCGACGGAACTGTTGTATTACATACGGATGATCTGAGCATAGGCTACCGGGCTAAGGCGGGGGAGAGTACCATAGTGGCTGAGCATATCGATGTAGACTTGCACTCCGGCGAGCTTATTTGCCTATTAGGTCCAAACGGTTCAGGCAAGTCAACGCTGATAAAAACACTTGCCGGGGTTCACAGCATGCTTTCAGGCGAGGTTACTCTCTTTGATGAATCTATCAATATTCTTTCGAGCAAAGAGATAGCACATCGCCTCAGCACGGTTCTGACCGACCGGGTAACGGTTGGTAATTTGTCTGTTTATAACCTGGTTGCTTTCGGCCGTTCTCCCTATACCGGTTGGCTTGGCTCTCTTAGCAAAGAAGATGAGGAGAAAGTACGATGGGCCATAGAGGCGACCGGACTCACTGAATTTGTAAACAGGGATATCAGCAAACTCAGCGATGGGGAACGGCAAAAAGTGATGATCGCCAGGGCACTGGCCCAGGACACCTCAGTAATACTGCTGGATGAACCCACAGCCCATCTTGACCTACCCAACAGGGTGGAAATTATACGCTTACTGCGGCAGCTGGCGCACGAGACCGGAAAGGGCATACTTCTTTCTACTCACGAGCTTGACCTTGCACTTAAAGCCGGTGACCGGATATGGCTGATGAATCGTGAAAAAGCACTTTTTAAAGGGGTGCCAGAAGATTTGGTACTTAAGGGTACATTTGAAGAAGTATTTAAGCGCGACAGTTTTGATTTTGATATTGAAACCGGTTCCTTCAAGATTCATCGCCACAATGGTAAAAGAATAGCTTTAAGCGGGGATCCGGTTCCGGTTTTCTGGACCCGGCGGGCTCTGGAAAGGGAAGGCTACCGGGTAATAGAGGGGCAGGATGCTCCACAAATAATCAAGGCAAGAAGCGAAAAGGGCGGATTTAAGTGGAAGCTTCATGATAAGTCTTCGGTAAAGGAAATCGGGTCGGTAAGTGAACTGTTATCGGTTCTAAAGAATGCAGGGTCTTAAGGTTCTATAGGGCCATTACCTCAACCTAAATAAAGGCCTGCTTCACTACCGGCTTAGAAGGGCAGTCACTTTTTGATACGGGACTGATTATCTGTTTTGAAAGTATATCCGCTCACTGTATTTTCTGACGTGCATTGGTTCCGGCCCGACTATTTCGGGGCGGATTAAAACGGGAATCCGGTGACATTTACCAAGCACTATGATAAATGAAGTCCGGAGCATTCCCCGATGCTGTAAGTTCCTCAGCTTTTGATCTTTCAAAAACCACTGTCAGTAATAATGTTTATTACAGACGGGAAGGTTGTCAAAAGTGGGACAAGCCAGAAGACCTGCCACTGCATGTACATTCGTAGCTTTCGGGAGAAAAGCGAAGAGTAGATGCAGTCCCTAATGCTGTATTTAGCCCTTTTGATGGTTTCCCAAAGGTGCGAATGATGTTTAATCATCATTTGTAACCTAATATTTCATTATGAACATAGTTAAATCAATATTCGCGGCAACCGCCGTGGCAGCGGGATTATTATGCCTGCCTTTCAAAACAACTGCCCAAGTAAATAAAACAAGTATTGATACCGGCAAGGTCTATACTCTGGACGAGGTCATTATCAGTGCCAGCCGAATTGAAGAGGACCCTTCAACGGTTGGTCGCAGCGTTACTGTAATCAACAGGGAGGAAATCGAGAACTCTCTCTCTTTCAATCTAGCCGACCTGCTTGCCGGACAAGGAAGCGTTCACATGATCGGTAACAATCAAACACCGGGATCGCTGCAGCAGGGATTTTTACGTAACTCCAACAGCAGGCACTCGGTGGTCATGGTTGACGGGGTACGCATCAGTGACCCTTCTACGGTAAATAATAGCGTTGACCTGTCGGAAATTTCGCTGACGGGAGTAGAACGGATTGAAATCGTTCGTGGCTCTCACAGTACGCTTTACGGCTCGTCTGCAATCGGAGGCGTCATAAACATCATTACCAAGACCAAAGGAGCGGAGGGGTTTAACCTGGACGTTGCAACCGATCAAAGTCTCTTCGACCGGGAGACCTACTCTACCCGGAACAGCATGATGCTTAACTATACCTCATCTGCCGGATTTTACGCGGATGCCGGATTTTCACATCGATACTCAAACGGGCTGGACGCAACCATTGATACAGTTACCGCATCAAATGCATTTAATCCGCAAGACCGTGATGATTTCAGGAAGCTTGACCTGATTGGAAAAGTAGGGTATAAGACTGCCAAAACTGACATTTATTTGTCTTATCGCAATGAAGATCAAAGCAGCGAATTAGACCAGGGAGCCTACAATGACGACGACAACGCCAAAGTGGATTTTCGCCGTGACCTGTTTTCCTACGGAGCGTCCTATGCTATCAGTGATCAATTTGAAGTCGGTTATGAGGGGGCTTATTCTGATCTGGGCAGAGATTTTGTTAATGACTCTTCGCTGGTCAGTTCATCCGGGGTTTACGACGGAACTTATGTCGAAACCAATGCTTCCGGTACACTTTGGGAGAATACCCTTACTACCACCTTAAAGGGCAATCACTTGAAATCTATCCTGGGATTTGAATCCTCTGTTCAGACGATGGACTCAAGGAATTATGTATTCTCCAGAAGCCAGTTCGGGGTCTTTGAACAGGTCACGGATCTGGATTCGCTGGATTTAAAAGAGACCATTAATTCGGCTTTTGTACATACAGAAGTAAACGGCGGTTTCATCAGCAATTCCCTGGAACCGGTTTCACTGGTGCTCGGAGCAAGATATTTACACCATAACAAATTCGGAAGCCATATAACTTATGAGATCAATCCAAAAGTAAGGCTTTCTAACTCATCTCTGATCTATGCAGCGCTAACCACCGGATTCAATGCCCCCTCTCTTTACAAGCTGAATACCCCCGAACAGGGATTTGGTGCATTCACCAGCCGTGGAAATCCGAACCTCGAACCGGAAAAGTCAGTTTCCTATGAACTGGGCCTGAAACAGGATATAGGCGATTTTATGAATATAGAGGTTTCGCTTTTTAGAACTGAGGTTAGCGATGTAATAGAATATGTCTATCTCTGGAACAGCGGTACTGCTATCAGTGATCTTGGCGGTGCGGATTTCCTGGGCGACACTTATCTGAATATTTCCAGGCAAGAGTTAAACGGCCTGGAGTTTGGCATGGATTTTACTGCATCCTCAAAGTTAGAATTTAGCGGAAATCTAAGCCTGACAGACGCCACACTGATATTTTCTCCGGATGATATCAGCGAAAATTATACCGGGGGCAATCATGTGCAGGTATTTGAAAGTGGGGCATTCGTAACCGAGCAGAAAGAAATTGAGGGCCTTACCCGCCGCCCTCAGGTTTCGGCTATGATCCGTGCTGTCTACAGGCCCATTTCTAAGCTGCGACTTATGGTATCTTCGCAGTTTATAGGATCAAGAGATGATGTGTTTTATAGTGCAAGCCTGGGACCTTTTGGTGCTCAAGACCGCAATAACATATCAGGATATAATATAACCGATTTGAATGTGGGTTATGACCTGACAGAGAACTTGTCCATTGCTGCAAAAGTCACCAATATGTTCGATACCGATTATGTTGAAATCAATGGGTACCAGACCAGGGGGAGGGGAGTGATGATAAGCGGCAGGTATAATATCGGCTCATTTTAAAATTGAAACTGTATGAAGTAATAATGAGTAATCTTGTTATTACTTCATCACTCCTTGAATGAGAATTGATCGGTTCTGAATAAATACATTCCTGACATGATAATAAAGTGATCAAAAATAAAAGGTAAATACCAGTCTAAATCATATATAAAAGTATGTTACCGGATAAATAATAATCGTATAAATAATTTAATTTAAGTTTTAAGTAAAAATTCTCAATCTGCATACTCTGTGCCGGCATTAAGATTGTGGAAAATTATCAACACTTGTTAAGAACCCGGTATGATAATTAATAAAAGTACCCTTATGGGCAATAGGGCTATTATTTGGCGGGTGTAATAGTACTTTTGACTTATCTAATATTCGTTCAATTCTATTATAAAATTAAGTCAAGATAGTTGCTTGGAAATAAGCCCTAAGTCTCTAAAAATCAATTGTGGATAACTGCCCTTATTTGTGGAAAAGTATTCGAATTTTAACTTGCACACCTGCCTGAGTCCTGTATATTATCATGACACGAAGCGGCTTGATTAGGGCAAGCCTTTCTCTTTCTCAAGTTTATTTTCAAAGACAGAATCAAAGTTAAGTTATAGGAGTTTATCTATGAAATTCACACGCTATTACACCAAGGACGATTGGGCTACCCCTTTCGGAGACATGAAGTTTGTTACCAGGAAATCGGAAATCAAAAATCCCGACGGGTCCGTTGTTTTTAAAATGGATGAAGTTACCGTACCGAAATCCTGGTCGCAAATGTCAACGGATATTATTGCACAGAAGTATTTCAGAAAGGCCGGGGTCCCTGCTAAATTGAAGAAGAAATCTGAAAAGGGAGTCCCTAAATGGCTGCAGCAGTCCGTTGCCGATAAAAAAGCCCTGAAGGAAGTTGAAGAAGATATCCGATACGGTTCCGAAACCGACAGCCGACAGGTATTTCATCGCCTCGCAGGTTGCTGGACCTATTGGGCATGGAAGCATGATTACTTTGATTCTGAGAAAGATGCCAAGATATTTTATGAAGAACTCTGTTATATGCTGGCCAACCAGATGGCCGCACCGAATAGCCCACAGTGGTTCAATACAGGACTCAATTGGGCCTATGGCATAAATGGACCGGCCCAGGGCCATTACTATGTGGATGGTAAAACAGGTGAACTGAAGAAATCGGAAGATGCCTACACGCATCCCCAGCCTCATGCCTGCTTCATCCAGAGCATCGACGACAACCTGGTAAATGAGGGTGGTATTATGGACCTCTGGGTACGGGAAGCCCGACTCTTCAAGTATGGGTCCGGCACCGGAAGTAACTTTTCTAAAATTCGCGGCGAAGGCGAACCCCTGAGCGGTGGCGGACGGTCTTCCGGCCTGATGAGTTTCCTGAAGATAGGAGACAAGGCGGCCGGTGCCATCAAATCGGGAGGAACCACCCGGCGCGCTGCCAAAATGGTAACCCTTGATCTGGACCATCCGGATATTGAAGAATATGTTAACTGGAAAGTTCAGGAAGAGCAGAAAGTAGCTTCTATTGTGGCCGGTTCCAAGATTCTAGAACGGCATCTCAAGAAAATTATCAAACTCTGCAACAAGCCGGTAGAGATTGAAGGCAGAACTTTTAACGGTGCCGTCAGTCGCGATCCCCTGAAAAACAAAGAGCTGGGACAGGCTATCAAAGAAGCCAAACGCGACCAGGTA
This sequence comes from Halalkalibaculum sp., assembly GCA_035269475.1. Taxonomy (GTDB): domain Bacteria; phylum Bacteroidota; class Rhodothermia; order Balneolales; family Balneolaceae; genus Halalkalibaculum. The sequence goes on along the minus strand of DATFJD010000514.1, from coordinate 2,879 downwards.
CCACTGAATTATATTGAGCGGGTTGTACAGCTGGCTGCCCAGGGCTTCACTGATCTTGAATTTGATACCTATAACACGGACTGGGATTCGGAAGCATACAATACCGTAAGCGGACAGAACTCCAATAACTCGGTTCGTGTACCCAATAGCTTCATGAAAGCGGTTAAAGAAGATAAAGAGTGGAATCTTTATTACCGAACCGAGCTTCGCGATGCCAAAGAGGAGGGCAGGGAACCTGAAGCGCACAAAACCATGAAAGCACGCGAGCTTTGGGATGATATCTCATATGCTGCCTGGTCTTGCGCGGATCCGGGTGCCCAATACCACGATACGATCAATGAGTGGCACACCTGTCCGGAAGACGGGCCAATTAATGCGAGCAATCCTTGTTCAGAGTATATGTTCCTGGACAACACGGCGTGCAACCTGGCTTCGCTTAATCTGATGAAATATTTCAAAACCGATGAGTGCCGGGAATTTGATGTTGAATCACTCAAATATGCGTCCCGGATTTGGACTACCGTACTAGAGATATCCGTACTGATGGCTCAGTTTCCTTCCAAGGAGATTGCCGATTTATCCTATAAATTCCGAACCCTCGGCTTGGGATATGCCAATCTGGGCGCTGCACTGATGGTTCAGGGCGTTCCTTACGACAGTCCCGAGGGATGCGCCATTGCAGGATCGCTAACCAGCATTATACATATGGGTGCCTATGCTACAAGTGCCGAATTGGCCAAGGAGCTGGGTACCTTTGAAGGTTACGAAAGAAATGAAGAGCATATGCAGCGCGTGTTGAGAAATCACCGGCGTGCCGCCTACAACGTGGATCCCGAGAAATACGAGGAGCTCACCGTCAAGCCGATGGGCATTGACGCAAATATGGCACCCGACTACCTGCTGAAAGCTGCCCGAAATGAAGCTGACAGGGCTGTTGAGATGGGTGAGAAGCACGGCTTCCGCAATGCGCAGGTAACCGTGCTGGCACCGACGGGAACGATCGGGCTGGTCATGGACTGCGATACTACCGGCATCGAGCCGGACTTTGCACTGGTGAAGTTTAAAAAACTGGCCGGCGGCGGTTACTTTAAGATTATAAACCAAAGCGTGCCCAAAGCACTCGATAATCTCGGGTACTCACCAAAAGAGAGCGAGGAGATTATCAAGCATGCCAAGGGACATGCCACCCTTGAGGGTTGCCCGCATATTAATGAGGAAACACTTCAGGAGATGGGTTTTGGCGAGGAACAGCTGGAGTCTATTGAAGAGGCACTTCCCAGCACATTTGATATAAAATTTGCATTCAACCAGTGGACGCTGGGCGAAGACTTCTGCAAGGAGGTGCTGGATCTAAGCGAGGAGCAACTTTCCAATCCACAGTTCGACATGCTGAAGCATCTCGGGTTCAGCAGCCAGGAGATTCAGGAAGCCAACGACTACGTTTGCGGAACCATGACAATAGAAGGAGCCCCGCATATCAAGGATGAACATCTGCCCGTATTTGACTGCGCCAACCGATGCGGACGCACCGGAACGCGATATATCAAACCCGGCGGACACATTCGCATGATGGCTGCGGCCCAGCCTTTTATTTCCGGAGCGATTTCGAAAACAATCAACCTTCCCAACGAGGCAACCGTTGACGACTTTAAGGACGCCTACATGCTTTCATGGGAGCTGATGCTGAAAGCCAACGCGCTTTATCGCGACGGATCCAAACTAAGCCAGCCGCTTAACAGTTTAAGTGATGTCTTTGAGGAGCTGGACGAGGAAGACCTGGATGAAGAGACAACGGCTGCGCAGGACAAAGTTGTTGAATCTGCAGAACGCATTATTCACAAATACGTTGCAAAGCGACAGCGGCTGCCAAACCGAAGAAGCGGCTACACGCAGAAAGTAAAAATCGGCGGACAAAGCGTTTACCTGCGAACCGGAGAGTATAAAAACGGGCAGCTCGGTGAAATTTTCATCGATATGCATCGTGAAGGTGCGGCTTTCCGAAGCCTGACCAACTGCTTCGCCATTGCTATTTCGCTTGGCCTGCAGCATGGTGTACCGCTCGAGGAATTTGTAGACGCCTTTACCTTTACCAAGTTTGAGCCCAGCGGCATGGTCAATGGAAGTCCCCATATTAAAATGACCACTTCGGTAATTGACTTTATCTTCCGTGAACTTGCAGTGACCTATCTGGGTCGCGATGACCTTGCTCATGTTCCTGCGGAAGAAATCCTGACCCGCAAACTGCGGCCTTCCGAGCAGGAGAAAAAGGATCAGGAAGAAGCAGCCAGAAACGGACAGGATATTGAAGCGAAAGGGCAGTCGCAGCCGGAGCCCGAGACCGTGGCCGATCCCACTAAAACAAGTGGCGACAAGCAGACAAAGGGCAGTTACGAAAGCGACTATGAACGGGCCAAGGAACTGGGTTATACCGGTGATTCGTGTCCCGAATGCGGAAGTATGACGATGGTACGCAATGGTACCTGCCAGAAATGTATTACCTGCGGTTCAACCACAGGTTGTTCCTGATTCTTCATTACCCATGAGAAAAAAACCAAGCCTGTCGGATGATATCCGGCAGGCTTTCTTTATGTCTGTAAGATTCTGTCGCATAGTAAGTTTATGTTGAAATTAATCCCGTTTACAGGATGTGCGGTTACCTAATTTTTGAGAGTCATATGAGACCCTTACCTGGCAGTAAAGCCAATAATTTAAACCGTTTATAAATACCGGTTTGGAATTTTAAATAATTGAAACATGGTTTTAATAATAGAAGTATAAAATTTAAATCGGTATTTATTATGAGAAACGATGAAGATATTAAAGTTGATGTTGTGAAGCAGTTGAAATGGGATGCCAGGATTGATGCATCCGAGGTCAGC
>DATFJD010000513.1:0-7816 GCA_035269475.1 Halalkalibaculum sp. | reverse complement strand
AACAACAGTGAAAGGTACAACGGCTTGGATGGTTTATAAGAACAGTGGAATTATGAATAGAGGTGATCAGCAGCGTCATTTTGATTGGTCAGAAAGTGCGGTCTTCATCAAAGAAAATGATCAATGGAAAATTGAGCTATTACATTCTACAATGAACGAACCGGATTCGACCGAAGTGGAAAATTAAGTCCGACGCGCCTGCCAATTCCGCCTGCCCTCCGAATCCTTGGAGTAGGAGGACCACTCGGGCAATTTTACAGGCAAAGAGCATAAAGCCTCTTTTTCTTAACAACAACGGTTAAAATTGGTTTCAGGTTTCAGGATGCAGGATACATGATGCAGGATGTTGCTTTCTACTTTCTACTTTCTACTAATCACTCAATAACTCAATAATTCCCCAATTGACCTCGAAAAAGTTATATTGTACCTTAAAATAGATAATAGTATCATTATTCAGTTCTAAGTCTACAGAATTCAATACATTATATATTAACCAAATAGAGGATATATGAAAGTCAAAAAATATTTTGTCGCTTTACTTGGAGTTTTTATGCTGGCTACGGTTACCCCCGAAATTACCAAAGCACAGTGGAGCATAGGCGCTTCTTATGAGATCAGGCAGGAAGATCCGACGAACGGTTTTGGCGCCCGTATCGAACGAAAAATTTTAACCGGGCTGCCCTTAGTAGAACTGGGGATTCGCGCCCATTTCAGCTACTTCAGTGAAGAAAATAACCTTTCAGAAGGCGGAGTTTCCTACTCAGCCGATGTCACGAATTATGATTACGGTCTGGCGGCTACCGGAGGCGTTTCCCTCGGACTGCTTAAGCCTTATATAGGCCTCGGACTTGGTTCCACGACTTTTGACGTCAATACACAGGATCTGCCGGGTGGCGATTTTGATACCAGCGAAAGTTCGGTCTTCTGGAATACGTTTATAGGGGCCGAAATAAGTCCCATACCCGTTTTGAAACCTTTTGTGGAGTACCGGTTCCAACAGACGGATGAACCGGACTTTGCTACAAATTTCGATTCCAACGGGCGACTGATTTTCGGTATCTCCCTGGCTTTCTGATCTGAAATACGCTTATTGAAGCGGACGTTTACCGGCGTCCGCTTTTTTTATATAAAAACTAATTGCCCGAATTTAACGTTGGCATAAGAAGGAATAGATCGTTTATTTAATATAATGTACCATAAAACAAACATTAGTTTGTAAGAAGCAAATAACAATTGACAAATAACAAACAAATACCAAGGAACCAATGAATTAAGGTACTAAACAAGCTATTAAGCATTTGTTTTGGTCATTAATTGTTGTGATTTCCGACTTGTTTGCTTTTTGTTGCTTGTGATTTGCAATTTATTCAAAGGATCTGAGTAAACTGATGGCAGAAGCCAAAACGACATATCACCAGGATCTGGGAGACATCTCACTTCGTGAGCCCCAGAAGCGCGACCTTGAGCAGTTGCTGAAGGTTTGCCATGAACATCTTGAGTCGGTGGATGATGACATGGTCACCCGGGCATTTACTCTCTGCTATATTTCACATGAAGGGGTGAAACGAGCTTCAGGGGAACCCTACTATTATCACCCTGTAGCGGTTGCTAAAATTGTGGCCTCGGAGATCAATATCGACGATGTTTCGGTTGTGGCAGCCCTGCTGCACGATACTGTGGAGGATACCAGCGTCACGCTGGAGGATATTGAGAAGCAGTTTGGAGAGACGGTTTCCCACCTGATTGACGGGGTGACAAAGATTTCAGGCGTTTTTAAAAGCCGCGATACCAAGCAGGCCGAGACCTTTATGAAGCTGCTGCTCTCGATGGCCGAAGATATTCGGGTGGTATTGATCAAATTTGCCGACCGCCTGCACAATATGCGCACTATCCAGCACCTTCCGCGCGAGAAGCAGCTGCAGATCGCAACGGAAACAATGGAGCTCTACGCACCGCTGGCTCACCGCTTCGGCTTGTTTAATATTAAAAGCGAGTTTGAGGATCTGTGCTTTAAGGTCATCGATCCGAATTCCTATAAGTTTATCGCCCGGAAGCTTCGTGAGAAAAAGGATTCGCGCGAACAGTTTATTGAAGAGTTCATGCAGCCGATCCGCGAGGAGCTGGATAAACAGGGCTTTAAGTTTGAGATTAAGGGCAGGCCCAAGCATATCAACTCTATCTTCAGGAAGATGCAGCGGCAGCAAAAGCCGTTTGAGGAAATTTATGACCTGTTTGCGATTCGCATCATCCTGGAAGGCCCGCATACCAAGGAAGATTGCTGGCGCGTCTATTCAATTATCACCGACTGGTACACGCCCATCCCCAAACGTTTCAGAGATTTTATTTCGGTACCAAAAGCCAACGGCTACCAGTCGCTGCACACCACGGTGATTACCAAGAAGGGCCGAAAGGTGGAGGTGCAGATACGTACCCGCAAGATGGATGAAATTGCCGAACGCGGTCTGGCCGCTCACTGGAAGTACAAGGAGGGCAAGGAAGGGTCAGAAACCCTCGATAAATTTGTGACCTGGGTGCGCGACGTGCTGGAGAACCCGCGTCCGGATGCCGCTACTGAATTTGTCAAGGATTTCCAGCTCAACCTGTATCAGGATGAGATCTATGCCTTTACACCCGACGGCGAACTGAGAACCCTGCCGCAGGGGGCCACACCTATCGACTTTGCCTTTGACATTCACAGCGAGGTGGGTGAGCGTGCCATGGCCGCGAAGATCAACGGTAAGATGGCGCCGCTTCGTCAGAAGCTTGAAATAGGTGACCAGGTAGAGATCATCACCGGGAACAAGATCAACCTGAATCCCGACTGGATCAATGATGTGGTAACCCACAAGGCCAAGTCGCGCATCCGGCAGTTCATCAAGCAGAAAGAACGGCAGGCCGCCGAAGAGGGCAGGGAGATTTGGCAGAAGCAGGCTGAAAAGGGCAAGTTCGAAATATCCGAACAGGATCTGACCCGAATCGCCCAAAAGCTGAAATTTGATTCCACCCAAGACCTGTTCTATGAAATCGGAATGGGTACCTTTGACGTGCAGAAGCTGTTCGATATGGTGAAGCAATTTACCAGCAAGGGCCGTATTGAAGAGGAAGAAGAGCCGAAAGCCCAGCAGCTTACCGAAGAGGAAATTCAGGAAACATATATCGATGCTGCACGTTCATTGGGTGACAGTAAAGCCTTAATAATCAACGGGGAACTGACAAATGTCAAATATTCCTACGCGAACTGCTGCAGCCCCATACCCGGCGATGATGTAATAGGGTATATCAGCCGAACAGGTGACGTTAAAATTCACCGTTCAAATTGCAAGAATATCAGACATCTTATACAGACCGACGGGGAACGCATTGTTGACGTTTCCTGGGCTAAAAATATTGATACCCGGTTCCTCGGAGCCGTTCGTGTAATCGGAGAAGACCGGGTAGGAATGATCAATGACCTGACGGACGTGCTTTCAAAATCGCTGCAGACTAATATGAAGAGTATTAACGTTAACAGTGACAGTGGAATGTTTGAAGGCATACTCACGGTTTATGTTGAAGACATTGATCACTTAGACAGAATCATCAACAGACTGCAAAAAGTAGAAGGAGTAAAAAGCGTATTTCGATATGAATAGGTACAAGTTTTTACGTAAAAGCCTGTTTACATATTTTCATATCTGCTTCAAATATAATATCATCAGATACAAAAATTAGGAGCAGAAATCTCTCATCTGAGATCGCTAAAACAATAATGACTGAACTAAGAATAAAGAAGTAAAGACCCCTAAATATGATCACGTATACAAAAAGAGACCTCGTTCGCAGAGTTGCAGAAGATATGGATGAACCCATGGTTCAGGCAGAACCCTGGGTCGATGCCGTACTGGTTGCCATACGCGAAACAATGATGGACGCAGATCCCACTTGCAGAATTGAACTGCGTGACTTTGGCGTGTTTGAAGTCAAGAAAACCAAAGCCAAACCGAAAGCGCGCAACCCGAAAACCAACGAAGAAATATATGTTCCGGCTCACAGAAAGACGCACTTTAAGCCGAGCAAGCTCTTGAAAGAATTTCTTAAAACTCCACTCGAGGAACTAGAAGAACAGGAAGGTTAAATTGTCACGCTACAGTAGATTAATAGGCATAGATGTAGGAACCAAATGGGTTGGCCTGGCCCGTACCGACTTATTGCGCATGGTCGCCAACCCCATAGGTACGTATCCGCCGCCCGAAGCGATTGAAAAGCTGAAAAAACTGGTGGAAACCGAAGATGTGGAAAAACTGGTTATCGGCTGGCCGCTTACGCCCGAGGGCGGGGAGGGCAGAGCCATTAAAATGGTAGAGCGCTTTATCACCCGTTTACGGCTGGTTCTTCCGGAAATCGAAATTGCAAAGATGGATGAACGCTATACTTCAAAGGAAGCTGTAGCGGCTATGGTTGAATCGGGAGTGCCGAAGATGAAACGCAGGGACTCCGACCGGGTCAATCAGGCTGCAGCCGCCATCATTTTGCAAAAATATCTTGACGAAACAGGAAGCTAGCATGGCCATACTACCCATCGTAACTTACGATGATGATGTTCTCAGGGAAAAAGCTGAGCCGGTTGAGGAGCTCACCGAAGATATTGAAACGCTCATCGAAGACATGTTCGAAACCATGTATAACTCCGATGGCGTCGGCTTGGCAGCACCTCAGATAGGGAGATTGTTGCGAATTTTCGTGGTTGATGCCGATCCAATGTCCAAGGAAGAAGACAACGATCCGCTCTATGGTCCCATTGCCATGATCAACCCGGAAATCATCTTTAGAAGTGACGATGAGGTGGATATGGAAGAGGGATGCCTGAGCATACCGGGCGTGAATGCATCAGTCACCAGGCCCGAGTCTATCCGGGTAAGCTACCGGGACGAAGAGTTTGAAAAACAAGAACTGGAGGTCGACGGCTGGCTTGCCCGTGTCATTCAGCATGAAAAAGATCACCTGGACGGGATTCTTTTTCTTGATCACCTTTCCATGTTCAAGCGAAAGCTTTTAAGCGGCAAGCTCAAAGATATCGCTGAGGGCAGAAAGGAAACGGCATATCCCCTGGTACCTAAAAAGGCAACTTCTAAATAAAACCTTCCCGGCGCCATGAAAATAGTGTTCATGGGTTCACCCGATTTTGCCATTCCCAGCCTTGAAAAGCTGATCGCCTCCGGTCATGAGATTACCGCAGTTGTCAGCAACCCCGACAAGCGTCGCGGCCGCGGCGGCGGAACCTCACCTACTCCCGTTAAGGCGAAAGCTCTGGAAGCCGGGCTGCCGGTCATCAGTATCGATAACTTGAAAGCGGATGCCTTCGCCGAAGAGCTTAAGGCACTGGAAGCAGATCTCTTTGTGGTAGTGGCCTTTCGTATCCTTCCCCGGCATGTGCTGGAAATTCCCTCCAAAGGATCTGTAAACCTTCACGCATCCCTGCTTCCCAAATACCGGGGAGCCGCTCCCATACACTGGGCCATCATGAATGGGGAAGAAAAGACGGGCTGTACTGTTTTCTTCCTGGATGAAAAAGTAGATACCGGTGCCATCATCAAACAGGAAGAAACCCCTATAGGCCCGAACGAAACCACCGGTGACCTTTATGAACGCCTGAAAAATATGGGCAGCGAGCTGCTGCTGGAATCCATCAATGAAATTGAAGACGGTTCCTATACCTTAACCCCCCAGAACCACAGCGAAGCCACGCCGGCACCCAAGCTTTTTACCGAAGACTGCCGAGTTGACTTTGACAATCCCGCCGGTGAAATCCATAATAAAATAAGAGGCCTGAGCCCGTTCCCTACAGCCTGGGCAGAGCTGGACGATCTTAAATTCAATATGTACCGCTCACGTGTGGCCCAGTCAAGCCGCTTAAAACCCGGTGAGATCGGGCTGAAGGATGATGAGATGCTGGTTGGCACTAGAGACCGGGATCTGGTACTGGATGAAGTTCAGATACAGGGGAAAAAGAGGATGAGTGGCAAGGATTTTATGAACGGTTACAGCGGCACGGGGATTATTCACTAAACATGGAGTAATCTTTAAAAAGCTGTTGATTAATGCCGATTTATTTAAGATATACCCGACGACATGGCTAATTTTCATCCATTTAATTTAACTACTCATTTATTATGGAACTGAGTCCTTATTTAGAAGCTGTCAAGTCAGGAGATATAAATGCTGTGAAGAAACACCTGAAGAGTGGTGCCGATATCAATGAAACGGCTAAGAATGGAGCCTCAGCTCTGGTTTATGCAGCTGAAAACGATAATATGGAATTGGTAAAGCTTCTTATTGACAACGGGATAGATCCCAACCTGTCAACTTCAATGGGTGGAACGGCCATAAACCGAGCCGCTGAGAATAACAATGTGGAGATGATGAAATACCTGCTGGAGCAAGGCGCAGAGGTAGGCGACCTGGCCCTCATTGTCGCTTCCCGGGAAGGCAATCTAAAAGCCGTTGAACTGCTGCTTGAAAAAGGAGCCAATGTAAATGCCAGGCAGCGCTGGGGGCAGACGGCACTCATGCAGGCCACACGCGAAGGCCACTCACGGGTAGTCAAGCTCTTATTGCAGCATGAGGCGGATGTGAAGCTGAAAGACAAAAACGGGGAAACCGCACTTTCCATTGCCATCGACAACGATCAGATTGATATCGCCGGACAGCTGAAAAGGTCCGGAGCTACCGTGGTTAAGAGCAAAACCTCCGCCCCTGTGGAAGCCGAGGATGAGGAGGATGAAGAGGTGTCGGATGAATTCGAGGACCTGCTCGACGAAGAGGAAATTCCGGAGGATGTGGATCTGGACGAGGACTGATTTACAGCCATATTAAGCCCTTCAGGACTTTGGATTCGGGCCGGCCCTGCATGCAAGGGAATTTAAACCGCCGGTATTGCTTTTAAGTTACTTGTACAGCTTGCTAATCAACAAATCTAATAGTAGCTTTGCACCTTGTTTTTGAACGATTTAAGGCAATTAATAATTTTTTAATTTGTACACTGCATCGCAATAATTAACGCTTACTAAGAGACTATAGGTAATATTTATGAGTAAAATTAAAGTAGGGATCAATGGATTCGGTAGAATTGGACGACTGGTTGCCCGGTCCATTTTTGCATACCATAATGACGAAATTGAAATAGTCGGTATCAACGACCTGACACCGGCAAAGACGCTGGCTCACTTATTCAAGCGCGACTCGGTTCACGGCACCTATGACGGGGAAGTGAAATCTACTGATGACAGCATTACCATAGACGGCCATAAGATTCATGTCTCTTCCGAGCGCGATCCGGCCGATCTGGGCTGGGGCGATCTCGGTGCCCAGGTTGTCGTGGAATCCACAGGCTTCTTCCGAACCAGGGAAGCGGCCTCCAAGCACCTGGAAGCCGGGGCTGATAAAGTTATTATCTCTGCACCTGCCCAGGGCGGCGATGTCAAGACTATTGTACTTGGTGTAAATGACGATGAAATTGAAGACGACATTCAGATCTATTCCAACGCCAGCTGTACCACGAACTGCCTCGCACCTATGGCCAAGGTTCTGGACGATTCTTTTGGCCTCGAGAAAGGATTTATTACTACCATTCACGCTTACACCAGCAGCCAGCAAATAGTGGATGGCCCTCATAAAGATCTTCGCAGGGCCCGTGCAGCCGCCTATAATATAGTTCCTACCACAACCGGCGCAGCAAAAGCAGTCGGACTGGTTCTGCCTCACCTTGACGGCAAACTGGACGGAAGCGCGGTTCGCGTTCCGGTTCCCGACGGTTCTCTGACGGATTTCACCGCACTGG
>DATFJD010000512.1:0-2866 GCA_035269475.1 Halalkalibaculum sp. | reverse complement strand
ACCATTCGCAAGTATGAGTACGAAAATTACAAAAGGCACATGAATCAGCGTATCAAAAATGCCTTCAAGGAAGAGTATGACCAGAAAAACTAGCACTTTCAGCATAGCTGTTTAATGGTTTGGCAGGTGCTTTTTTAAGCGCCGTTTTAGTTACAGGGCATGAAGCCTGAAGGAAGTTCTAAAAGCTAACAGGGATAAAAGGGAGGGGTTTTATGTTAAAAAAGGGATTCACATACATCATTTCACTGGCCTTTCTGGCCTTGGCCGGCACCGTGCTCTTTCTTTATCTGTTTTACCCTTCGGCGGGCAATACGCCGGGCATAGAGGTAGAGAGCACCGAAAGGCAAATTGAAAGGGGACGATACCTTGCCAATCATGTAGCCGTTTGCATTGACTGCCATTCAGACCGCAACTGGTCAAAATTTTCAGGCCCTATCGTTGATGGAACCCTTGGAAAGGGTGGAGAGCTATTTGATGAAAAGATGGGCCTGCCCGGCACTATCTATTCCAAAAATATCACACCGTATAACCTGAGTAACTGGACTGACGGAGAACTTTACCACATCATCACAACCGGGGTAAACAAGGATGGAGAACCTATTTTCCCATTAATGCCCTACAGGCAATACCGTCATATGGATCCCGATGATATAAAAGCAATTATAGCCTATATCAGAACACTCAAGCCTATTGAAAACGAAACACCGGAAACAACGATAAATTTTCCTGTAAATCTCATCATGCGAACCTTTCCCAAACCGGCTGATCCCGTTAATCGTCCACCCGCTTCCGATACTGTGGCCTACGGGAAGTATATGACTACTATCTCGGCATGCACCGGCTGCCATACGCCCGAAAATAAAGGATTTAAAATTGAAGAGCTTTATATGGCGGGAGGATTCGAATTTCAGATGCCCGGGGGCACAATTCGATCTTCAAATATTACACCCCACATGAAAACCGGAATCGGGACCTGGAGTGAACAGGAGTTTATCGATCGTTTTAAGAGATATGATGTTCCGACAGATTCATTGCCTTCGAGCAGCGAGCAAGGTTTCAATACAGTAATGCCCTGGAAGATGTATGCCGGGATGGAAACGGACGACTTGAAAGCTATTTTCGCCTATTTGAAAACCATTGAACCGGTTGAAAATAACGTGCAGCGATTTAGCCCGGCAGAACAGGAAAATTAGACGTTCCGAAATGTCCCACCCCAGTTACCTTCGTGGAATGTGATTCTGCTCGGTCTTGTTTTGTCATGTTAATTGAAACAGGAATCTTGCAGATCTTCGGAGGTGTAAATTATTATGGCTGATACATTAACTATTCAGAGAACGACAGCAGAAGTTTTATTTGATAAAATGAATAGCAATGAACGGCCGGTATTATTGAACGCCCTCGATCATGAAGCATATACGGCAAAACGTATTCCCGGCTCCATAAATGTACCCGCCGGAAATGCCGATCTCGTTGAAGATATTGTACCCGATAAAGAACAGGACATCGTTGTGTACTGTGCCAATGCCGATTGCGATGCTTCTCCAAAGCTTGCACAAGAGCTGATGGAGAAAGGATACACCCGGGTATGGGACTTTGAAGAAGGTCTCGCCGGCTGGAAACAAGAAGGATATGAATTGACAGGACAAGAAGTTACCTGATTATCTGGCACAGTTAATCGACTGATTATTATACCGTGTCCGGATTAAACCGGTCACGGTTTTCATTTTACATGATTATTTGTTTTTAACCAGATTAGCCAAGACATTCCGACCGAATTCCTTCAAGTTGCATAATCCATATAGCTCTGACTCAGCCGATATACACATATGACTGCATACCACAGGCACTCCTGAATCTCATGGTCTCTTATTTTAATATCCAATAATCTAATTTAGGCATGAAAAAACGCATAGAAGAACTGGAAAAAGAAGCAAAGAAGCTGGAACCGGGGTTAAAGGAACGGGTCAATATGACGGCGAAAGTTATGCATTACGGGCAGTCATTCCTTGAAGATCTGGAGAATAAAAAAGCATTTGTGGAAACTGACGACAAAGCAGCAAAGATCCTCGAACATCCCATCTCTGAGGAACCTTCCGATCTGAAGGATATACTCAAGCTGATTGAAAATGAAGTGGATACCTCCGGTTTGAACCCGGCTTCAGGCAGGCACCTGGGCTACATTCCCGGTGGCGGTATATATCCTTCGGCGCTGGCAGATTTTATGGCTGCCGTCAGCAATCGCTATGCCGGCGTATTTTTTTCTTCCCCAGGAGCCGTACGTATTGAAAACATGTGTATCCGGTGGATGTGTGACCTGATCGGTTACCCGGAGAGTTCAGGGGGCAATTTGTCATCCGGCGGTTCCATCGCAAACCTTACCGGCCTGGTTGCCGCCAGGGACCACTCGGGTATAGCTTCTAAAGATTTTGAGAAAGCGGTAATTTACACTACTCAACAGGTTCACCACTGTGTGATCAAGGCGATAAGATTTGCCGGCTTGGGTGATGCCACCATACGTACCATAGAAATGGACCGGCGATATCGTATGAAACCGGAATTACTGAATGAACAGATAGAGCAGGATAAAAAGGAGGGCAAGCAGCCGCTCATCATTTTTGCCTCGGCAGGTACAACCGATCTCGGTGCCGTAGATCCCTTGAAGGAGATCGCCGGGATTGCCGAAAGACAACACATCTGGCTCCATGTTGATGCGGCTTACGGCGGTTTCTTTCTGCTTACCGAACAGGGTAAGAATAAAATGAATGGTATTGAGAAAGCCGACTCCGTCACCATTGACCCCCATAAAGGACTTTTCCTGCCCTACGGCTCCGGTGCGCTCTTGGTCAAAGATGTTCAAAAACTGTAC
>DATFJD010000511.1:0-8646 GCA_035269475.1 Halalkalibaculum sp. | reverse complement strand
CGACGACGACATTCGTTTTTTCATCTTCTATCAGTCCGTGTAATGTTTCCCTAAAGGTTTCGGCATCCGGCCCTCCCATTACCTTACCCTTCAGTTCAATTACAACACTTCCATATCGTTCATCTACATTATAATTCATATTAGTCCCTCCGGATTAATTATGATTTAGGTCAAAATTAGAAATCTACGTGCACTTATTTATTAATAGGTTTTATGATAAGGTGAACCATTGGAAGTATTAATACTTCTGACCGTTTCAGCAATTACCTTATCCCCCTTATTATTAATTTTATAAACAAAAACCTCAAGTCTGCATATGTTCCTAATCTACAGTTATTTAGGAAAAAAGCTATAAAAGTGACACTAATTTATTCTGGCCCTCATGGAAATGAGTCCTTGATGGCAGTGGCCCGGGCTAAATTTCAGTCCCGAATATATATTTCTCCAAACTGATTTTGGCAGATACTTTTGGGGACAAATTGTATTTAATCATTTATTTAAAGATAATAATTTAGGCATCTGAAAAATATGGCCGGATCCTTTGTGGCATTGCCATCAACGTAACCTAAAATCATCAAGCCATTTCCGTTTATAGTAAAAGATGAAATATATCAAGCGAATAGATTGCAGATTCCTCAATTAAGCTTTCATTTAGCCGCATGTATTTAGTTGCATGTGAGCAGTGTGGGAATACTTTATTAAATTTTAATTACCAATAATGATTGGTCAATCCGTAAAGCATTACAAGATCACGGAAAAGCTTGGTGAAGGCGGTATGGGCGTGGTATATAAGGCCCATGATACCAAGCTCGACAGAACGGTTGCCCTGAAGTTTCTCCCCACGGAACTTTCAGCTTCTAAAGACAGCAACAAACGTTTTTTTAACGAAGCCAAGGCCGCATCCGCCCTTCACCATAATAATACGTGCACGATTTTTGAGATCGACGAAACCGATACAGGACAGTTATATATAGTGATGCCCGCCTATGATGGTAAATCACTGGATGAAAAGATAGGGGAAGGGGAATTAGGTATTGAGCAGGCATTGGACATCGCAATTCAAATTGGGGAAGGCCTAAAAGCAGCACATGAGCAAGGAATTATCCACAGGGATATAAAAAGCGGAAATATTATGATCACCGAATCCGGGCAGGCGGTGATTATGGATTTCGGGCTGGCTAGGAGAAAAGATGCCTCGAAATTAACCAAAACCGGCCAAACCCCCGGTACCATACCCTACATGTCACCCGAGCAGGCGACCGGGGAGGAAATAGATCAACGTACGGATATCTGGTCGCTGGGAGTGGTTTTGTATGAAATGCTATCCGGGAGAAATCCCTTTCCGAGCGAGTATCCGCAGGCAATAATTTACTCTATACTTAATGAGGATCCGAAACCGGTTGATAGTCTTGTATCCGGAATTCCCTTCCGGCTGTCTAGCGCAGTTCAAAAAGCGATGGCCAAAGACAAAAAGGAAAGATATCAGTCTGTGGCTGAGATGCTGCAAGATTTAAGGGACATCAAAGAGCATTTTAATAGCAAATCTTCGCAATCGGGAAATGGTATCAGCCGACTATTCCAAAATAGGAAGCTGCCGGTTCCTTTACTACTGGGAGTACTGTTTTCCGCTTTGGCGGGCTTGTTTTTGGTTAGCTATTTATTGTTTAGTCCGGTAAATGAGAAGGAGCTTGATGAAGCCAGCATTGCTGTCTTGCCTTTTGAAACGCTTGGAGGAAATCAAAACAGCACCTTTACGAAAGGGATTCATGGCGGATTATTAACACGTTTATCTAATATCGCCGGACTTAAAGTAACTTCGCGCACTTCAACATTGCAATACCTCAACAATATAAAACCGATACCTGAAATTGCCCAAGAGCTGAATGTTGATTGGATAGTGCGGGGTGAAGTACAGGAAACCTCTGACCAGGTTCAGGTTGATGCCCGGTTGGTTTACGCTCCTGAAGACCGGCAGGTATGGGCCAGTAATTACCGGCGGGTGCTTACAGCTAACAATCTTTTCGAGATTCAAAGTGATCTCGCCCTTGAAATTATAAGCGAACTTGAAACAAGGCTGTCTTCGGATGAGAAAAACCGGGTGGAACGAAAACCGACCGAGAATCTGAATGCCTTTCGACTCTTTATTGAGGGCGTCAGTTTACTGGAACAGCGCACCCCCAAAGCCGTACTTGCCTCCGTTGATTACTTTATGAAAGCCATAGAAGAGGATCCCGATTATGCTCCGGCATGGGCGGTCTTAGGTGAGGCTTTGATCTATATAGATTTCTATAAGTACAACTCGATGGACAATTACAGTATTTCTCCACGTGAAGCTACCGCTAAGGCCCTTAGCCTGAACCCGGACTTGGCGGAAGCTCATGCCTCCCAGGGAATTCTTCTATATACCCAAAAAAAGGGCACACAGGCGATTGCGGAACTTGAACGGGCAATAGAGTTGCAGCCCAGTCTGGAAACCGCGCAAAACTGGCTTGGTTTCCTGCACCTGCTTATGGGGCAGCCTGAAGATGCTGTTGATCACGCAAGGCGAGCTATTGAACTCAATCCGTTGGCCCCGGCAAGCCATCTTTATCCTTCACTGACATATTTGGCTAACGGCAATGCAAAAGAAGCACTCAGGGAGGTCCGTCGAGCTAAAGAAATACAACCGGAGTGGGGAGAGATATATGCTTTTGAGGGTGTGATGCTTTACCACAACAAAAGGTATGAGGAAGCACTTGAAGCCCTGGCGATAGCTGACAGTTTGATTGGAAGTGAAGCAAAATCAGTTTGGATTCCGGATATCTCTTCCATTAAAGAACTTGCAAAATTGGCAATCGGGGATACGCTTTCTTCGCATTCTACACCTGAAGCCGATACAACCGGTATCAATCCTTTCTGGATAGGAATTACCGAAGCCGCCTTGGATAAACAGGATTTAGCTATGACCTCATTTAATGAGATTGACCAATTCAGCATGTGGCCCAACCTGTCGCTGCGATATTATTTCCCGGAAATTCTCGATTCCCTGCGCCGGGATTCCCGTTTTCAGGAACTTATTGAAAGAATGGACAGGCAATGGGAATAGGTGATTTTTATCAAATAAAAAAGGGACCCGGTTCATTACCGGGTCCCTTGCTTCAGGTTTTGCCTGTTTTATACGGCTGCGAACTCCAGCTTTTCGGGTTGAAAAGCTTCGTCCAGCGGGGTATCAGCCAAGTGATTGGTATAGTTGCTTATCGTTTTTAGTGCCACGATAAGATTTACCTCAAGGGCTTGCTGTTTTGTGTAACCGGCTTCCAGAAAACTATCCAGGTCACCGTCTCCAAGAAACCCTCTTTCAGCTACTACTTTTCTTACATAACTGACCAAAGCATTGAGCTTGGGATTTAATAAAGCTTCCCCATTGCGTACGGCCTCAACCACTGATTCATCAACATTTAGCTGATTTTTCAGGATAGTAGAGTGTACCGCAGAGCAGTAATGGCATTTGTTTTCTATGCTTACTGCCAGAATAGCCAATTGCTGTTCTACAGGGCTGAAACTGGTTTTTCCTACTATGTCATTTAGTTTAAGATAGCCTTCCAGAAGTGCAGGCGATTCTGCAAACTCTCCCAGCAGATTCGGCACAAAGCCGAACTTTTCTTTTGCCGCATTCAGCAGCGGCTTTGATTCTTCGGGTGCATCATCGGTTGAATAAATTGTGAAGTTCATAATATGATTGTTTGTTTTTAGTAGTTATTGGTTACTGATTAATTTGATTTACTATGCCGTAACCGGCTGACCGGCTTGCGTTGACCGTGCCTGAATTTCGCTATTGACGATAAAGATCAGCGGTACGGCAAAAGCGAAGTGCCTTAATAGTGTTACTACGGGCGTCATAGGTGATTGATTGATGCCTGCGACACCTGCACCGAGCAGGGGCAGCATGAAAAGCCAGACCAGTGCTATGGTTTCAGCGGTAACAAATAGGAATGGCCGTAACCATAGCGGTCCCCACAGGTGAGGTGCAATGGCTGAATAGAGAATAGCCAGCAGAACACCGTTGCCATAGTGGCCGAATATTCCATAGACAAATCCTAATCCCGTCTTCTGACCTAAAAGTCCGGGAATATCCCACCATTGGCCTGTAAAGAGTAAGCCAATGATATCGAAAAGTATCGTTCCTAAAACTCCTGCAATGATTGCTTTTTTCCAGTTTAGTGTTTTCATAATGTGATTATAAGGTTTGTTGAAATTTCATCTTCAAACCTAATATGTGGAGGCTGAGGCGGAATGAGAATGACTACTATTCCCTGATAGTTGTCAATTTTTCCCTTCCCCGGTATTATTTTGTCCTTTTTTCCGGTATATGGAGGGCGGCATCCCGGTTTCTTTTTTAAAAAAGCGGCTGAAATGGGATTGATCCTGAAATCCAAGCTCGAAAGCTATTTCCTTGGCTATCTTATCCGTTTTCAATAGCTGCCTTTTCCCTTCCATGGCTATGCGATGGTGAATGACCTCCAATGGTGTTCGGTGGCCGGCAGAAGCAAACACATTGGAGAGGGTTTTAGGTGATTTATGCAGCATTTTAGCGTAGCTGTTTACTTTGTGATGCTCCTTATAGTGCTGTTCAACAAGGATGTTGAATTGACGAATCAATTCCGTGTTATAGTTACCCATCTCATCGGGAAAATGCTGCTTCCGGGCAAGCCGGGTGCTTTTAATGATAAGCCGTTTGAGGAGCATTCGAAGCATCTCCCCCTGTATCTTGTCTTTGGTATCCAGTTCATCAATAAAGACCTGGAACAGGGTTTCAAATTTCGGTACTTCCGTATCATCAAGGCAAAGTATGGGCAGTTCGGAGGAGCCCCAAAAAAGCAGACCCTCGCAAGAAACCTCATCATCGTTTTCATGAATACAGTAAAACTCCCTATTGAACAACAGCATAAAGTAGTCGCCGGGAGGATTTGGAAGTTCCGGTTCCTGCAGCGGGGTCAGGCAGATCAGGTCATTTTTCTTCAGCTCAATATTCAGGGAATCCATCTCAAAGCTGAATGAGGCACCCCTGTTCCAGAGTATCTTGAAATAGTCATCACTGCCTCGATTTCTCAACTCATTGATTTGATCCGTTAAAATCAACCTGCTGCCAAGTTCGGGATCGTAAAATGATTTAATCATAGAAAAATGTGTTAATGGGCGACCTTTTCACACATCCTGATGTTTAATAAGCGGTATTTCTTACCTATGAGTAGCCTAAGATGAGGAGAAGCCGGAAAGTAACTTAGGTAAGGTTCCGGTGGTACACTGTGTCAACATACCTGTGCTTTTAGTCAGGGAATAAAACCAGGCCGTTTTGAAAGGCAATATCGGTATAAATTTAAATTAATTTTTTGGCATCATGAAAACCTTCGACGCTATTATTATCGGTACCGGGCAGGCAGGCCCGTCACTGGCGGCCCGTTGCGCCGCAGAGGGAATGAAAACCGCTATTATTGAAAGGCACTTGTTCGGCGGTACCTGTGTAAATACCGGCTGTACCCCGACCAAGGCACTGGTCGCCAGCGCCCGCGCGGCCTATATGGCCGGGCGGATGGACGATTATGGCATATCCATAGAGGGTAGGGTATCCGTAAATATGGAAAAAGTAAAAGACCGCAAAGATGCTATTGTCAGGCAATCTTCGGAAGGAGTTGAGGAATGGCTCAAAAACACTGAGAATTTGACGGTGTTT
Source organism: Halalkalibaculum sp. (assembly GCA_035269475.1). Classification (GTDB taxonomy): domain Bacteria; phylum Bacteroidota; class Rhodothermia; order Balneolales; family Balneolaceae; genus Halalkalibaculum. The sequence continues at coordinate 2,936 of DATFJD010000511.1, read as the reverse complement.
GAAGATCACGCCCGATTCACGGGGCCCAAAACAATTTCTGCGGGAAGTGAGGAGCTGACTGCAGAGAAGATTTTTATAAACGTCGGGGGCAGGGCTTTCATACCTTCCGGCTTTGAGGGTGTTGATTATCTGACCAATTCAAGCATAATGGAAGTGGATTTTGTACCGGAGCACCTTATCGTTGTCGGTGGCGGCTATATCGGATTGGAATTCGGGCAAATGTACCGGAGGTTTGGCAGCGAGGTCACCATTATAGAGCGGGGCGAAAGGTTGCTACCCAAAGAAGATGCAGACGTATCGGAAGAGATATCGGAGATACTGAAAAGTGAAGGAATCAATATTCGATTGAAAGCGGAATGCCTGGGAGCCAAAAACAAAGACGGAGGGGTGGAAGTAAATGTAGATTGCGAGGAAGGCCCGCCAAAACTAAAGGGCACGCACCTGCTGCTGGCAACGGGCAGAAGGCCAAATACCGACGACCTGGGCCTTGAAAGTACAGATATTGAAATGGACGGGCGGGGCTATATTGAGGTAAATGACCAGCTGCAGACCGGTTCAGACGGTATCTGGGCACTGGGAGACTGTAACGGAAAAGGAGCTTTTACACATACCGCCTATAATGATTTTGAAATAGTTGCGGCAAATCTTTTCGATAATGATCCCAGAAGAGTTTCCGACCGAATCACCTGCTATGGCCTTTATATTGATCCTGCACTTGCACGTGTGGGAATGACTGAGGAGCAGGCCCGGAACAGCGACAGGAATGTCTTGATCGGCAAAAGGTCTATGCAACGAATCGCGAGGGCCCGGGAAAAAGGCGAAACCAAGGGATTTATGAAGATACTGGTTGATGCTGATACTGAAAAAATTCTGGGAGCTGCCATCCTGGGAGTTGAGGGCGATGAAATTATTCACTCTATTTTAGACATTATGTATGCCGATGCACCGTATACAACCATTAAACGAGCGGTCCATATTCACCCCACGGTTTCGGAACTGATCCCTACTATGCTGGGAAATCTTGAGCCCTTAGATTAACCTCGATCTACCGGTACATCCTTGCAGCAGGTTAGCGTTCTGCCCAATTCAGCCTGTGATGGTCGAACCCTTCAGCAAGGGAAGGTTTGACTATTTCAAAATAGGGTGACACATCAAAATCACGCGGGGCAAACAGGCTATGGTGACGGATGTGCAAGATCTCCTTGCGGTTTTTGCGTTCTGCTTCATTGCCAGGTTCGGCTTCATCAATAACAGGTAGAATGGGGTAGCTGACGGATTGAAAAGCCTGCGCAATAAGTGAAGAGCAGATGGCTTTAGTAGGATCTCCGCTGCCCAGGGCAAGCAGTTTCCTTCTATGCTTTTGGGGCACCGGCGGGGTTTGGATAAGATAGCGTGCCAGGTCAACGATATTTTTGAGGTCGTAGGTATAGCCGATTCTTTCCTTCATGAAATCGATTACCTGTTGTGTTTCATCCTCAGATAGGCCGACCGGCCGGCAAACCCGGGCATGTAGCTTGCAGTATTTTCCCAGCGGTACAGTTCGTATGCCCTCGGTTACATCGGCTTCAATGAGTAGCGGGTCGGAGTTTTGGTGGCCATCAGAACCGGACCGGCTTTTGCCTATAAACAAGGCTGCATGTGACCAGGTTGACTGGGTTATGTACTTGATGGCCATACTGATTCTGCTGGCACCCTCTACCAGTAATACATCACCGGGTTTCAGTGTAGCTTCCAGGGCATCGCGGGAACAGGTAGCTACCGATTCGTTTTCCTCATCGGCTTTGGTAAGGTAGCGCGCCAGGCGGTACCCCAGTTTATTCAGCAGTTTGTCCATGCCGCTTGTGCATTACTTTGCGTGAGTCATAAGCTTAAATATAGGTTTATTTTATGGAATATAATTCCGTTTCGGGCCAGAAAACCGTCCAGGCAAAGGCAAAATAGTCTCCTGACTTCAGTGGTTCGAGCTGTTGCCCTTTCATCGGGCCTTTCAGCGCCTTGCCGGTAACACTCCAGGAAGAGCCGGTTTGCCGGTCTACAATTGTGCCCGAATCCAATTCAAAAGTGAGAACCTGTCCATCCACTTTACGCTTGAAAACACCCGTGGAACCGGCTTCTTTCGACTCGGAAATGGTACCGGCATCCATCGCAGATTTTGCACCGCTCACATGAAAAACAACTAGGGCAGTGCCGTTGACGGTGTCGTGAATGACGCCCTCCTTCTCGGATACAGAGTAGGGATAGCCTTTGGTTTTATCTCCAACCTTCACGCCGATTACTTTTTCCATAGGCGGCAGCCGGTCGTCTTCGTTTCCTGCACCGAAGTAGGGAGTATTGTTGATGTCGTCATATCCGGTATAGGGATTTGCTCCATAATTTCGGTTGTAGCCGGTATTGCGCGATAATACCGTGCCATTGGAATAGCTTTCTCTGAATTGATTAAATGAGATAATCTGGCTGGGGATCTGTTCGAGTGTGGTGCCGACATAATCACCGACAATGGCCTTTCCGGTAAACTGCTGCCACAGCGTTTCCGTTTTACGGTCGAACATGACCAGGTCGGAATGACGGAGAAAGCCGGATACACCAAATTCTAAGGTTTCTCCTTCCACAGTACGATCGAATACCAGTGCGGAATAACACAGCGGGCAAAAGGTTACCAGCAAGGGGTCTCCGGCAATGCGGTCATTTACAATTTCATGCCAGATCAAAATTTGGAGCGGGTAAGCCCTGGCTTCGCCTTTATATTCTATTGCAATAACGGGCTCCTGATTCGAGATCCATGACTCTGCCTCACTTGGAGATACAAATTCGGGCTCATCTATGGAAGGGATACCGTCTTTGGGAGGCCCGCCTCGTTTAAGCTCATCAAGCTCTATGAGCGCTTTATCGGTGTTTGTTTCCCATCCTTGTAAAGCCGGGGATTGTGCAAACCCGAC
>DATFJD010000510.1:0-2615 GCA_035269475.1 Halalkalibaculum sp. | reverse complement strand
GTTTCAAGCTCATACTCCATGGTTCTTCTAACAGCTTCTACAATATTTATGCGCTGTTTCTCCGGCTTCGGTTCCGTGGATGACTCAGGAAATTCATGGCCCTCGGGTGCTACGCCTCCAATTATCTGAAGGTCGGGCGTTCCGTCTTCTTTCTTTTCTTCAAAAGCATAACGTTTCGTTTTTGAGGCATCCGGCTCCGGACGGTTTAACGCTGCCTCCGCAACCTCTTCTATCTGCTGCCTGGTTTCACTTTCCAGTTCACTCCATGATTCATCATTCATAAAATCAGGAACCAGGAAGGACTTCAGATGTTTGAGCGGATCATTCTCTTGCTCCTTCTCAAGCAGCTCTTCATCTTTATAAGATTGATTGTCCTGGTAGGAGTGCCCGTTTAAACGCGGTACTGTAACATGAACAAGCGCGGGTCCTTTTCGATCTCGAACATAATTTACCGATTCATGCAGTAACTCGGCCGCTTCGAGTGGTTCGGTACCGTCGCCGTCGAAGATGCGGAGGTTCTTAAAGGAATAGAGATTCTTGGCAATATTCCCGCCCGGTGTCTGAAAGTCTGCGGGGACCGAGATGCCGTACTCATTGTCTTCAATATAGAATAGTACCGGCAGGTTCTGGGTGGTAGCTATGGTCAGCGCTGACCAGAAGCCATTGGTTGCCACAGAACCGTCACCTCCCAGAATAACAGATATGGCTTTTTCATACTCGTCTTCACCGAGTATATTTTTTCGATACTCAATACCCTGAGCCCATCCTATAGCAGGCGTATACTGTGACCCCACATCTCCGGCCATTGGCAACACGGTAGGTTCGTCCAGCCCCGGGCGGTTGCAGACTACACCGATATCCCTGCCGTCGCTGTATCCCCCTGACTTTCCCATAGGTCCTGCCATGGCATCCTCAAGGCTCAAGCCCAGGGAGAGTAAAAGCGGTCTGGATCGATAGTAGGCACTGGCTGCATCATGCTTGTGATTAAGTAAAGATCCCAGCAGTACCTGTCCCAGTTCATGTCCTCTTGCAGAAAACTGGTATAAAACCTCTTTTGCCGGAACCAGGTCATTTTCCTCTTTATCATCCATTGCCCGGGATTGCAGTATGATCCTTGCCAGTTCTTTCCAGTCAAAGAGCTCTTCTACCGTTCCGGCCTGTTGATCCTTGTTTTTCGTGGATGGCATATCTGATTAAATTGCTTTTAATTCGTTTAAAGGTTTAATACGTGTTTGGCGCTATTCTCGAAATGATCCATCTCCTGCTCGGTTCCAATGGTAATGCGTATGCAATTAGGCAAGCCGAAAGCGTGGATCCTTCGAAGAATCACACCCTGTTCCAGCATCGACTGCGTAAAATCAACGGCTTCCTCCTCCGTTTCCATAATCATCATAACGGAATTTGAGATGGAAGGTGCGTAGTTCAGATTGTGCTGATCAAAAAAGTCATACAGCCTGCTTCTTCCCTTTTTAACCAGTTCTACACTTCGTTTTAGAAAATCATCATCCTGAAGCGCCGCTTCCGCTGCAGCCTGGGCCAGTGTGGTAGGTTCGAATGTCAGCTTGGTCTTCATCATATTGCTGATCAGCTCTTCATGGGCAATGCCATAACCGATCCGGAACCCGGCCAGCCCATATGCTTTCGAAAAAGTTCTCAGGGTAATGACATTGTCATATTTGTAATCCAGTGAATCAGGATAGTCTTCAACTTCATTGGCAAACTCATAATAAGCTTCATCCATTATGACCAGAACGTCATCAGGTACACGGCTCATAAATTCTTCGAATTCCGTTTTGGTGATGTAAGTGCCGGTAGGATTATTAGGATTAGCGATATAAATCATTTTTGTTCTCTCTCCGATACCATCTGCCATGGCATTGAGGTCGAAGCGGTAATTTTCAGTGGGTGAAATTCTCTGCAGGGAGATTCCTCGAACACTGGCCTGAACAAAGAATCCGACAAAAGTAGCAGAACATGTGATAGCCTCTTCATGATTCAGGAAGAAAGTTCTGCAGAGGTTTGCAATTACACTTTCAGAGCCCGCTGCAACAACAATATTATCTGTAGACACTCCATACTTATCCGCCAGCATGCTTCTGAGTTTTCTGGAGGACGGATCGGGATAGTCCTGAATTTCACTCATTGCCCCTTTTACGGCCTTTTCAACCAGTGGGCTGCAACCTAACCGGTTCTCGTTGGAAGCCAGCTTTGAGATCCGTTCGGGATGGTAGGACTCCTCAACTTCAGCAATTGTTTTCCCGGCAACGTATGGACTCATTTCTCTGATATTGTTGGGAACGAGCGCCCGGTTTGAACTTTCGAACATAAAGCAATTTCTATTTATAAAATGTTGACTTCACAAGTGGCAGACCGTGAATTTGATCACTGAAAAGTGACCCGATTAGCGGTTTTAATATGAGTAAATTAAGACTTTTAAACAAAGCAAAGACCGTAAAACTTTAAGGGCCAAGTAGCTGTTGGTAAAGGGCAAGCTTGTTATTACATTCAGTCAAAAATCAGTTATATATGAGTAAAACAGCGATAGTTACCGGTGCAAGTCGCGGAATCGGCTTTCAAACATCTATTGCCCTTGCAAAGAAGGGCCATAGCGTACT
>DATFJD010000509.1:0-4494 GCA_035269475.1 Halalkalibaculum sp. | reverse complement strand
CTGGTTCAGTGGTGGTACGGGCATAACGCAGTGGCATTCTTTCTTACGACCCCGTTTTTGGGCATCATGTATTATTTCATACCCAAGGCAGCCAATCGCCCGATCTTCTCCTACAGGCTATCTATCGTCCACTTTTGGTCGCTGATATTTCTTTATATCTGGGCAGGTCCGCACCACCTGCTCTATACGGCACTTCCCGGCTGGGCCCAGGCGCTTGGAACCGTGTTCAGCCTGATGCTTATCGCACCCTCATGGGGCGGCATGCTTAACGGCCTGCTTACCCTTCGAGGCGCATGGGATCGCGTTCGGGAAGACCCGGTACTCAAATTCCTCGTTGTCGGTATCACCGCTTACGGTATGGCTACCTTCGAGGGACCCATGCTCTCCATAGCCAATGTCAATGCCGTCGCCCACTACAGCGACTACATTATTGGCCACGTGCACTTGGGAGCCTTGCTTTGGAATGGTGGGCTGACATTTGCCATGCTCTATTACATTACGCCCCGCATCTACAAAACCGACCTGTACTCTATCAAACTGGCTAACGTGCATTTCTGGTTTGCTACTATGGGAGCTGTATTCTACGTCATCCCCATGTACTGGGGCGGCATCACGCAAAGCCTGATGTGGAAAGAATTCACCAGCGAAGGGCTGCTGGCTTATCCGAACTTCCTGGAAACCGTTCAGCAGATCATACCCATGTATGCCCTAAGGGCACTGGGCGGTACCCTGTTCATCATCGGGGCCTGCGTTGCGGTTTACAACCTCTATCGAACCGCCAAGAGCGGACAGTTTCTTGCGGCTGAGGAAGACCAGGCGCAGCCTATTGTTGATCCGGCAGCCGGAAGCGATGAAAAGTGGCACCGAAGGCTCGAAAGCCGTCCGGTACAGTTCACCGCTCTTACCCTGGTGGTAATATTGATCGGCGGAATTATTGAATATGTACCGACGGCACTGGTCGATTCAAACATACCGACCATTTCCAGCGTAAAACCCTACACCCCTCTCGAACTGGAAGGGCGCGATATTTATATCGCCGAGGGTTGCAATAACTGCCACTCCCAGATGATTCGTCCATTTAGGTCTGAGACCGAGCGCTATGGGGAATACTCCAAAGCCGGTGAATTCGTATACGATCACCCCTTCTTATGGGGTTCCAAGCGTACAGGCCCTGACCTGCACCGGTCGGGCGGCAAGTATCCCGACTCCTGGCACCTGAGGCACATGTACGATCCGACCTCTACCTCTCCGGGATCTATCATGCCTGCTTACCCATGGATGCTTACGCAGGATATGGATATGGAGACCATCGACGAGCGGATCTCTGCACTTCGTGCGGTGGGCGTTCCTTATGCCGAAGGGTACGAAGACCAGGCCCTGGAAGACATGATGACGCAGGCTGAGGAGATCACCCGCGGATTGCACGAAGCCGGTTTCAAAGAGGTAGATGGCATCGAGATTACATCAGAAAAACAAATCATCGCCATCATCGCGTACCTGCAGCGACTGGGTATAGACATCAAAGGCAATAATGATCCTTTTAAAGGGCTGCCATCCAGCAAAGATCTGGGTACGGGCGCTTTGCAACAACAAACTTCAAATAGATAATTGTCATGTATAAAGAGGTTTTAAGATCCATAGAAGGGATTGGCATTTTTCCCAGCATATCACTGGTACTGTTCCTGGGCTTTTTTACCGGGCTTATTATCTACCTGGTCAAAAAAGGGAAATCACATTTTGAAGATGTCTCCCGTCTGCCTCTGGAGTCTGACGATTCAATTGATAATCACTAACATATTGTACTATGAAAGTATTTGACGACGAGAAGGACAAGCTGCTGGATCACGAATACGACGGCATTCGTGAACTCGATAATCATATGCCGGTTTGGTGGCTCTGGCTGTTCTATTTTACCATCGCATTCGGTGTAGGCTATATGCTCTATTATGAGGTGTTCGGCTGGGGGCCGACCCAGCATGAGGAATACCGGCAGGAAGTGGCTGCGGCCGAAGCCAGGTACGGAACCCAGGAGCAGGAAAATCCTGTCGAAGATTTCACCTGGGCGGTAAGCACGGACGAATCGGATATAGCCGCAGGCAAGGAGATGTACATGAATCCCAATCAGCTTTGTTTTACCTGCCACGGGAACAACGGGCAGGGACTGGTAGGCCCAAATCTGACAGACCAATATTGGATGCACGGCTGTCAGCCCAAGGACATCGCGGCCAGTATCATTAACGGTTATCCCGATATGGGAATGTTGCCCTATGGCAGCGGATCGAAACTCAGCAACGAGCAGGTTCAGCAGCTGGTAAGCTATATCGCATCCATTCAGGGTACCGAACCCGCTGATGCCAAGGAAGCGGATATGAACAGAACCCAGGCTTGCACAGAAGGCCCTTTAGCTTCATCCGAATAATCATTAGTTCAAATAAGTGACCCTGAAATACGTTCAGGGTCAAAGTAACACTTAAACAATATCCATGGAAACAGATCGCCGGATAGATCAGGAATCCTTCAGAGATCACTTATCTACAGTTAACGAGGAAGGAAAACGAAACTGGATCTATCCTAAAAAACCTAGCGGAAGATATTACAAGGCAAGAAATGTGGTAGCCGTCCTGCTGCTGCTCTTCTTTTTTTCCGGGCCGTTCATAACCGTCAACGGCCAGCCGTTGCTGATGCTGAATATCCTGGAACGGAAATTTGTAATATTCGGGATGGCCTTCTGGCCGCAGGATCTGCACCTGCTGGTATTCGGCGCCCTATCCCTGATTGTATTTATCGTACTCTTTACTGCTGTTTTCGGCAGGTTATGGTGCGGCTGGGCATGCCCCCAAACCATATTTATGGAAATGGTTTTCAGGCGCGTGGAGTACTGGATCGAAGGGGACCGCTCAAGCCAGATCAGGCTGAATAGATCACCCTGGAACTGGAATAAGATATGGCGAAAAAGCCTGAAGCACGGGGTCTTTTTTGGAATGGCCTTCCTGATCTCCAACCTCTTTCTGGCCTATATCATCGGCAAGGATGAACTGTTTACCATCATCACCGACCCACCCTCGCAGCACATGGCCGGGCTGACAGCGATCACGATATTCAGCGGGGTATTTTACGGGGTATTCGCTTTTCTTCGCGAGCAGGTGTGTCACTTTATTTGCCCTTACGGACGCATGCAGTCGGTATTGCTCGATAATAATTCGATCAATGTAATGTATGACTACAAAAGAGGGGAACCGCGCGGTAAAGTCTCGGAGAGAGATGATGTAGGCGGCAAGGCTACCCTGGATGATTTGGGACTCGCGCCGGTTTCCGATTTCGGCGACTGCATTGACTGCCACCAGTGCGTTCGCGTATGCCCGATGGGGATTGACATACGAAACGGCACGCAGCTCGAATGCGTGCACTGCACCGCTTGTATTGACGCCTGCGATGATGTTATGGATAAAATTGACAAGCCGAGAGGATTGATCAGATACTCATCTGAGAACGCCATCAGAAAGGATAAGGAGAAGATTCTGACACCAAGGGTAGCAGGTTACAGCGGCATTTTGGCCATATTAATCATCACCTTCTTTACCCTGCTGGGTATGCGTCCCGATACGGAAACATCCATACTGCGTCAGCCGGGCACCCTGTTCCAGACACTCCCCAATAATAATTACAGCAACATCTATGAGATCAAAGTAATTAACAAAACCTTTGAAACCATTGATTACGAAGTCAGGCTCGAAAATCCGGAGGGCGAGCTGAACCCGCTTGGAGATTTCAACCAAGTTCCCGCTCAGGGTTCTACCAACGGTCGTTTCCTCATTGTTCTTTCCAGAGAGCAGCTGGAAGGCGGCCAAACCACCCTGACATTCAATGTGTACGCCGACGGCGAGCTGGTAGAAACCGTCACCTCCGGTTTTATCGGTCCCGAACTTCAACCCGAGAACTAAATTCATGAAAAAGCAAACAAACGAAAATAAACCGAGCGGCTTCACCTGGAATTGGGGCAAAGGCCTTACCCTGGCTATTCTCTTATTTATCGTTACCACCCTATCTGTTGTTGGCTATATAATCAGCCTCGATTACCATATGGTAACTGAAAATCACTATGAAAAAGCCGTAAATTACCAGGAACATATAGACCGGCTGGAACAGGCCGGCAACATGACCCATCCGGTTGAAATAAAGCTATTGCGCGGTGAGCAGGTTGTGAAACTGCAGTTCCCTAACACTATGGCATTTGATAACCTGAAGGGAACCGTAGAACTATACAGGCCCAGCGATTCATCACTGGACCGGGAAATGGACCTGACCCTTGATGAAAACGGGGTTCAGGAGATTGGTAGCCATGACCTTGCCAAAGGTAAATGGCTGGTAAAAGTGAGCTGGTCAACCGAAGGAAAAAACTATTACAAACAAGAAAGCATCTTCTTGTGATATGGAAATATGGACTGCATTGGCAATAGGTTTTTTCGGCAGCTTTCACTGTATCGGAATGTGCGG
>DATFJD010000508.1:0-4500 GCA_035269475.1 Halalkalibaculum sp. | reverse complement strand
TTCACTAATTCCAGGTTTACCGTATAGAATACGGCCGCCTCTTTGCCGCTCACGGATTCTTCGACAATAGAGTTGATATTGCCAATGAGCATAAAGTCTGCGCCGAGCTCCATCGCCATCTTTTTGGTTGTCTCGTAAGATGCATATTGCTGCTGATCTGCCCGCTCATCCCGTATCTGCTCGCGTTCCCTGCTGTCGGCGACCATCGTAACCTTGCCGGTATTGACAAAAACGCGTTCCATCTCTTTAGTAAATACTTCCGTATCGATATGTTCCATGGTTTCATTTCGTACTCTTCCCACAATAACAACGGGCGGTTTTCCTTCCGAGCGGTTGAACTGGTCAAGCCAGGGCTTGGAAACCACATCCGAGATCATTTCTTCGGCAACCAGGCGGGCATCGGTGTCATTCCATCCGCCTGATAAGTCGGTCTGTGTGCCGGGGTCGACCCGGGTTACCTTTTGTGAGGGAGTACAGGCTACAGCCAAGAGTACGGTTAATGAAAGCAGTAATAAATTTTTCATGATTTTAGTGTATTTGGTTTTCTGTTTAATGTAAGGTTCCTGTATAACTTTTTTAATTCCAATAAAGGGTCTCCACCAGTTCCAGCGCCCCGGCCGAAGGAATGTGGATACGATTTTCGGAAGCATAAAGAATGCGGCCCTGTTCATCGATATACTCCATCCTGACCGAATGATCACCGGGTTCGAGCTTGACAACATTGGCATAAGCTTTACCGGGCATCGTTTGCCAGCTGCGCAAATCTGCCTTTTCAGTTATTTCCTGACCGATTTTGCCAAATATGTTTGCGAGTACGCCCAGGTCTTCATTTTCCTTTTCAATAGCCCGGCTGATGGAGTTGGTTCCGATGGCTTTTACCAGTGATCGCGCAAAAGCCCTGGAGTAGATAATGGGCTCTTTTACCTTGTACACTTCTTTTGCAACAATATCCATCTCTTCCATGAGATAAACGGGTACTTTCAGCGTATCATTGATCACGGCCTGTACCTTGTTTACCCGGGAAGGGTACAGATGCAGGCTCGGCAGCGAAAATTTAAGATAGAGATCTTCCTGGGGCAGATAGGTGCGCACATCATTCTGCCTTTTAATGGGTGCTCTTCCCGCAAAACCCGTAATCAGAAGGTTAAAGGACCGGGGATCTTTTATCCGCTCCATAGCTTCACTGTCCGGCTTTTGAAAGCGGTAAATCGACGGCTGTTCTGTAAATGCCTGCTGCATTTTATCATACTCAATACGGGCATCATCCGGTTTTCCGGATTTTGCATACAGCAGACCTGAAAGGTAATGCCCAAATGCGCTGTTTTGCACATTGACCTCACCGGCTTTCCACTCCGTTTTTTTCAGGGTATCGGATTGCGACAGGGCTTTGGCAATTCCTTTATACTTCATTTCGAGCTGCGAAAGTTTAAAGGCAATGCGGCGAGCCTCGACCAAGGCAGCCTCAAGATTATCCCGGTGTATGAAATTCAGGCTTTTAAAGACATTCAGATAGATGTCTTCATAGTCTTCCCCGTTGTACTCCAATGTGTTATCATTGGTAAGCAAGAATGATTTTAAGCCCCGGCTTATGCTTTTGGTATAGAGTTGCTCAATCTGTTCTTCTGCCTCGGACAGGTGGGACGAGCTGCTGTCGTATTGGCTGTTAAAATGCTGCGCCATTCCCATCTCCAGGTTAAACAGCACGTGGTCTTTATCTTTATAGATGCCTTTATTTTCGTAGTTTTCCAATAGTTTTACGGTTTTATCAAAATCACGAGCCGCAAAGGTGGATCGGAGACTGTGCTGCGCCTCATCCAGCTGATAGCTGGCACATCCGCTTATATACGCCAGCATCATAATGCCGATAAATATGTGTTTAGCCGATATTTTGCTCATTTTGGGGTACTCAGAAATTCAATTTGAAGCAGAACGAAATAATACACTATTTTTAGCGATTTGGTAACGTATTTAATGAACAAGTCTTATACTAGCGTCACTGATTTTTACCGTTATACCGGGTTATTTTCAAACTTATATGAGCAGGCTCAACTTTGCTGACTAACTTTTTTAGAATTTCAATCCTTTTTTGCATAGTTGCTATCGCATATTCATGCGCTACGCCAACCAGTCCCACCGGTGGTCCGCCCGACAAGGAAGGCCCCAAAGTTGTTGCAACAGAGCCCGAGTCGGGAACCACCAACTTTAACAAGCGAAAAGTTACGTTTCATTTTTCGGAGTTCGTAAACCGGAGCTCCATCACCGGTGAAATAACCGTAGAGCCTGATATTGGCATACCATACTCCATAGACTGGGGGCGGAAGTCCGTTTCCATAGTATTCGAGAGTTCACTGCCCGATTTAACGACCCTCATCGTGACCATCGGTACGGGTTTGTCTGATACCAACGGCAACAAGCTTACGGCTCCTCAAAAAGTAGCGTTTTCAACCGGACCGGAAATTGATAAAGGAGAATTGAGGGGCAGGGTACGCGATGCGCAAACAGGCCAAGGCAATGAGGGGAATAAAATTCTGCTATATCGTACCCCTGTTAACCTGGATCAAAAAGCCAACTATATTGCGGAAACCGATACGGCCGGGGTATTCCGGTTTTCGTATTTGAGGCAGGGCACTTACAAGGCATTCTGGGTTGAGGACCGCAACAGGAATAAAATATGGGAGCCGGAAAGGGAAAGGGCGCAGCCTTTCAGCAGGGAATTGATTGAACTGGATAAAGCCGGTTCCGATACCTTAAACACGCTTTTTATAGCTAATTCTGATACCTCAAAGGCGATACTCCAGGGAGTAGGCCTTTTTTCAAACCGTCGCCTTAGGATGCGATTCAGTGAAAACATTGAGATCACCGACAGTACTCGCATCAACATAGCCGATTCACTGGGCAACCCTCATGCCGAAGCCTACCCGCTTTACCGGATGCCCGAAGAGCCCTATGTGCTCTTTGCCCATGCAGAAGAGCCGCTTCTTGAGCAGGATTCTTATAACGTTCTGGTAGAGCATATAAACGATGCTGCCGGTAATATTACCGATTCCACAGCTTATGATATCACCGGGTCAGCCCAGATCGATACCACCGCGCAGCGAATCATCAGAAGAAAACGTACCTCAGGTATCTATCCATCAGAAGCCATTGAGATTATTTATGCTAAACCAATAAGTGATAATACGTTACAAGATTCACTTAAAGTGGTTGAAGGCAATAAACTCATTGAAGACTGGCCACGGGCGAGGAGTGTTAGAAACAGCTTTTTTGTTGAACCTGATGAGACTTGGAAGGAGGGACTGGATTATGAATTTAGAATCTGGGATCCAATTTCAAACGACCACATAAGCCTAAGTCCCACGATCTGGCATGCCTCGCAACTGGGGCAGCTTAACATTCAGCTGGCTGATACTACCCGTTCCAATACCTATAAACTGTTAATGAGGTCGGAAGAGCGCGGGGTAACAGCCGATACCACATTTTCAAAAGAAATCACCATCAGGGAATTGCCCCCGCTTCAATACCAGGTAATACTATTTGAAGATTTAAACGGCAACGGCCGCTGGGATCATGGCAGAGTTCAGCCTTACAGTGCACCGGAGCCCTATTTTATACGGAATAATATTCCTATTAAAGAAGGTTTCACCTCCGATCTTGAAGTTTCACCGGAAGTCTATCCAACAAGGCCTCAAAATTAGTCTACTTTGAAAGCAGCTTTCAAGAAGATAACACCTTTTATCAGTATTGCTTTCTTTGTGCTGGCCATATGGTTTCTGGATTACGAGCTGCGGCAGTATAATCTCGGTCAAATTATTGAACAGCTTTCCGAGATTCCCGATACCTATATTGCTGTATCGGTTTTATTTTCGTTTCTCAGCTATATCATACTCACCGGTTACGATGGTCTGGGTGTAAAGTATATAGGGGAAGACCTTTCTGCGGGCCGGATTGTCAGAGCCGGGTTTATCGGGTATGCTTTCAGCCATAATATCGGTATGGCCCTCATAACCGGGGGATCCATCAGGTATCGTATCTACTCTTCCTGGGGGTTTTCGGGGATCAAGGTTACCCAGATAGTAGGTTTCAGCGCGCTTACCTTATGGCTGGGGTTTTGCGCAGTGGCGGGATTGTGCCTGGTATTTGCGACACCTGTTCTGCCCGATGATGTTGCAATCCCCTTCGATTCTCTACGTGTAATCGGCGCCTTGCTGCTGGTCATGGTAATAGGGTACCTGGTGGCCAGCGCCACCCTAAAAAAAGAGTTGACCTTTAAAGACTGGAGCTTCTCTTTTCCCGGCCTGACGCTGGCACTTAAACAGGTGGTACTCGCTTCGGTCGACTGGATTATTGCCGCTATGGTACTTTACGTGCTACTGCCTGAGGTTGGGATTAAATTTTTCAGTTTTGTGGGGGTTTTCGGGGATCAAGGTTACCCAGATAGTAGGTTTCAGCGCGCTTACCTTATGGCTGGGGTTTTGCGCAGTGGCGGGATTGTGCCTGGTA
>DATFJD010000507.1:0-3758 GCA_035269475.1 Halalkalibaculum sp. | reverse complement strand
AAAAGAATATCTGAAAAACCGCAAAAGAAATCGTCCGACTCATACGTTCAAGAGCTGACTCAGTAATTATCTAATCATTTTAATATTAAGCTCAATCGTGTTTCAACATTTTATTGACGTGAAGAAATTTTTATTTGTTTTACCTGCACTACTTTTTTGCTTAACACTTAACGGCCTTTCTCAAGACTCGACGTCTTTTAATATTCAGAATCCCCTTCAGACAACTCCCCAGCAGTACGAAATACTGAGTGTTGAAGTAACCGGATTAACTACTACCCGGGAAGATTTTGTTATTAATACCAGCGGACTTGAAGTCGGTACCACAGTTACCATACCGGGCAGCGATATCGGCGATGCCATAAACCGCCTAAACAGAACCGGCCTTTTTTCAAATATTGAGATTATTGACAAGGGGAGAACATCTACAGGCATTAACCTGGAGATTAGAGTTCAGGAGCAGCCAAAGCTTCAGAATTTTGAAATTCGTGGAGTTAAAAAATCCCAGAGAAATGACCTGAGAGAGCGAATCACCCTTATGCCTGGATTTGCCGTAACGGAAGCGGCGACCGGTCAGGCAGTGAATACCATACAAAGATACTATAAAGAGAACGGATACTGGTTCACAAATGTAGATGTTTCTACCAGCAAGACCGACACCGTCAGAAATAGACTGACAGTTTATTTTGACGTAGACCCAGGTGAAAAACTTGAAATCAAAGATATTTCCTTTGAAGGAAACGAGTCATTCAGTGATCGAACGCTGAGAAAGCAGCTGGATGCTATCAAAGAGGACGTATGGTGGCGGTTTTTTTCTAAGAAACTTTATAAAGAAGAGGAGTTTGAAACCGCAAAGGAGAATCTTAAATCATTTTACGGTGAAAACGGATTCCTGGATTTCCGTGTAACCGGTGATTCGGTTTATACCTTTCCCTATACCCAGAGGCGCCTGTTTTTCCTCACCAATGATGCAACGGGCATAAAAGTGAATATCAAGGTGCAAGAGGGTCCGCAGTATAAGGTGCGTGAGATAAACTGGGACGGGAATACCGTGTACACGGATGAGCAGCTGACCGAGGCGCTCGGCTTTGAAGAGGGAGAAGTATTCAACCTTAAAAAGTTCAACGAGAACACAGAATCGCCGCAGAACCCGAACTCAATATCGAGCCTTTATCAAAACGTGGGTTATCTCTTCTTCCAATACCAGGAAGAGTTAAACGTGGTGAACCAGGATTCCATTGACATCACCATGAATATTTATGAAGACCAGGTCGCTACAGTTGAGGCTGTTGAATTTAGCGGAAACACGAAAACTCATGATGATGTAGTTCGAAGGTCCCTGCGAACGGTTCCCGGTCAGAAATACAGCCGCCAAAACGTAATTCGTACGATTCGCGAACTGGGGCAGCTCGGGTACTTCCGTCCGGAAGCTATAACACCGAACCTGCAGCCCGACCGCGAAGATTACACCGTAGATATCAGCTATGAGCTGGATGAATCACAGAGTACAGATAATTTTGAATTTTCCGGTGGATTTGGCGGCCGGGGGATCGGGATCATACTTTCAGCTCGACTAAACTTTAACAACTTCTCCCTGGGCCGTGCGGTACGCGGTGAAGGATGGAACCCAATACCTTCTGGTGACGGGCAGAAACTTTCACTCGGCGTGCAGGTTACGGGAAGCGGTTATCAAAGTTATAATCTTGGCTTCCAGGAGCCGTGGTTGTCTGGAAAGCCCATTTCCTTCGGCACCAATCTAAGTTATGATTTAATTAAATTCCGGAATAGTAATGCACGTAATGAACTGTTTTCCAGCAGCGTTTCGCTGGGACGCAGGCTGAAATGGCCAGATGATTATTTCTCGCAGCGAACAATTCTCAGTTACCAGCTCTATGACGTAGTTGGCGGAGCATCATTTCTTGCTGAGGGAACCTCGAGTATCTTGAGCATCAAAGAGGTTATCGAAAGAAATTCAACGGATAATCCGATTTCACCGACCACAGGTTCTAAATTCCAGATATCCGGTGAAATAGCACCACCGCTCCCCGGTTTTTCCCAGTTTTATAAAATTAAAACCATGTACCAAAACCATACGAGTTTGGTTGGAAAGCTTGTATTGACCAACGGTATTGAATACGGTTACCTGGGATACTTGGGCACCAGTCAGAGAAGCAATTTCCAGCGATTTATTCTTGGCGGTACCCAGCTGCAGCAGCGACAGAGTTTTCTTGATGACAACATAGACCTGCGAGGTTTCCCCGGCGGAAACACGGGATCTATTTCTCCTTTGAGAGACGGTGAGCAGGTGGGAGGCCGGCTCTACAGCAAGTATACCATGGAGTTGCGATATCCTGCCATCTCGGAAGAACAGGTCCAGGTGATTCCTTATACCTTCTTTGATGCAGGCAATGCCTATCTTGACTTCCAGGATTTTGCACCTTTCGAGGTAAAACGCTCCGTCGGCTTTGGTGCCAGGGTATTCTTGCCTATTTTAGGGCTGGTTGACCTGAGTTACGGTTATCGACTGGATGGAATACCGGGTACGAATATCAGGGCCGGTGAGTGGGAATTCCTCTTCAACATTGGTGCACCGTTCTAATGAAAAAAGTCATATATAATTTTTGGCTGCTGCTAGCGTTGGTCTCAGTGCTTGCGGGAAGTGCAGCGGCACAGCAGAAAACAGGATATGTCGATACCGATTACCTGGTTTCTCAGATCCCGGAATATCAGAGCGTGCAGCAGCAGCTGAGGTCTTTAAGCCAGGAATGGAGGGCCGAATTGGAAGGAATGCAGCAGGAGATCGAACGGCTTAAAGAGGATTTTTCGGCAAGAGAAATACTATATACCGAAGAAATACGTAAACAAAAGGAACAGGAAATAAGTAATAAGGTTCAGCAGCGACAGCAATACCTCGAACAGAAATTCGGTGCCGAAGGCGATTATTTTCAGCGTCAAAAGGAGTTACTCGAACCTATACAACGACAGGTATTTGAAGCAATCACAAGAGTAGCTGAAAGAGAAGGATTTGATTTTGTACTGGATCGCACACAGAATACGGAAATCTTATTTGCCCGCGACCAGTGGAATTTAAATGATGAAGTATTACGCGAGCTTGGCATTTCAGTTGATAATCCAAGCAATTAAATTGAATACTTATTATTTTCACCCGCTTTATTCAAACCATGAAAAATAATTTTACCATGACTAAGAAGTTTTTAAGCGCACTTGCATTATTGATGTTATTTGTAACGGTGCATTCAGAGGCCCAAGTCAAGATCGGCTTTATGGATGTGCAGACTGTAATGGCAGAACTGCCCGAAATGGAAAATATCCGTGCCAAACTAGATGATTACGTGCAGCAAAAACAGCAGCAGCTGGAAGATCGTACCGCGAGTTTTCAGGAATCGGTAGCTGATTATCAGGAAAATCAGGCTTCCATGTCGGCGCAAGAACAGCAAACCAGGGAAGAGGAACTGGCAACTATGGAAGAAGAGCTGCGTTCTTTCCAGCAAAGCATTCAAACTGAAATACAGCAGTATCGCCAGAAGCTTTTGGCACCGATATATGCCGATATTGACACAGCTATTGCAAATATTGCAGAAGAGAGAGATTTAGATTTTGTCTTGAACAAGGCAACTATGCGGGGTGAAAACATTGTCCAGTTTTCGGCTCAAGAGAGTTTTAATATCACGGATGAAGTAATTAATCGAATTTCAAGTAACTCGAATCAGAACTAAATAATCAAAGAAATGACTATGTAT
>DATFJD010000506.1:0-18083 GCA_035269475.1 Halalkalibaculum sp. | reverse complement strand
AAATGGCAGAAAAAGAATTAATGCACTTTGCCTGCGCCGTCGATCCGAGAGGCTACAATACGCACTTTGATGCCGCCGGGCACGGCCTTGCCTTATACCTGGGGATGGCAAATGCCAGACAGAAGGAAAAGATCGAAGCTTATACCGGGAAAATATTTGAGGAAATCGGTTCGGGCCTGCTGCCTGCATTCTGGCCTGTCATTATGCCCGAAAACCAGGAATGGCTGTCTTTAAAAGAAAACTATAGCTATGAATTCAAAAATAAGCCTCATAATTTTCATAACGGCGGCATCTGGCCGGTTTGGATGGGATTTTTTGGATTGGGCATGAGCCTGGCAGGGAATAGTAACATTGCTGAAACCATGCTCAATTCATGGATGGAAATAGAGAATCCGAAAGAACCCCGTTTTTCAGAATATATAGCTTCCGACACCCTGAAGCCGGGCGGTAAGCAACGCCTGAGCTACAGCGCCTCCGGACTGTTGTTTTTAATTCAAGCTACAAAACATAATAACCGCTAAGTGAACTAAGTGACTTAGTGGTATATAAGATCTACTTTGATAGGAGACATCATTCGCATAAAACCGCACCACCTGCCTCCGGCCAGGGAAATATTTAAGCTGATTAAAAACCGGCTTGAGTCAACGGAACCGGCCTTTGCCATAACGGTAGGCGGAGAGTCGGGGAGCGGTAAATCAACTCTCAGCCTTGCAATAGAAGAAGTGCTGAAGGATAAGGGCTTTAGCTGTTTCATCTTTCACATGGATGACTATTTCAGGCTCCCGCCGAAGGATAATCATGACCGCCGGGTGGAAAATATCGTGCATGTCGGTCCCGAAGAAGTAAACCTGGAGCTGCTGCAGAAGCATATCGACCGATGCAAGGAAGGGGCTGAAGAGCTTAAGAAACCGCTGGTTCACTATCGCGAGAATAAAATACGGGAGGTAATCATTGAGATGTCCGATGTGGATGTGGTGATTGCCGAAGGCACCTATGTAACCCTGCTGGAACGTATTGACTGCAAAATTTTTATGCTCCGGAATTACCTGGACACTTATGATGACCGGGTCAAGCGAGCCCGCGACCCTATCATCCCTTTCAATGAGGAAGTTCTGAAGATTGAGCATGACATTGTTAAGCAGCATAAGGAGATGGCAGATATCCTGGTGGATAATCAGTATGGGGTTACAGCACACTCTGATAGGTTTAGTAACAAGTAAAAAACCATCGCTGGCTAAGGTTATTACACAGAGGTTCACAGAGTAGAACAGAGTTTCACAAAGAAGCTCTTGTCCGACAGTTCCAGTCTGTTTGAATTACAAAAAGAAAAAAAATAAAACCTTTGTGTCCCATCGTGTTTCTTTGTGCAACTTTGTGAAACAACTTATTACTGTATTTACTTCTTCTTACACCAGGCATTTTCATATCTCCCGCTATTTCATTAATTATATTCAGATCCGAATCAGCCCTTAACATTCAGTATGACCACCTATTTAGCCATGCGAAAATTACTATACACCCTCTTCGTTTTCACCCTTATCCAATTAACCTGGCTTTCCATCCCTCAAGACAGCTCAGGTCAAAACAGTTCGGCGAACCATGCCGCGATCGACACGACCCTCTTCAGTGACATGGAATTCCGTACCGTGGGACCTACCCGCGGCGGCCGCGTAACAGCAGTTGAAGGGCACCGGGCCCATCCGCATAAGTTCTATATGGGGGCCGCCGGCGGAGGCGGGGTCTGGAAAACAGAAGATTACGGCCAAAGCTGGATAAACATCAGTGACGGGCACGGCTTTGCAAGTACTACCATCGGTGCCATTGAAGTTGCCGATTCCGATACCAGCGTTATATATGTAGGAACCGGTACCGACGGCATCCGGGCCAATGTCACCACCGGACGCGGAATGTATAAATCTACTGACGCGGGCAAAAACTGGAAATTTATGGGGCTGGAAGATGCCGGACAGATCGGAGCGGTTGAAGTACATCCGGAAAACCCGAATCGTGTTTATGTTGCCGCACTCGGCCACCCTTTCGGGCCAAACCCTCAACGCGGCGTATTCCGGTCAGACGACGGAGGTGAAAACTGGGAAAAAATACTCTTTGCCTCCGACACCACCGGGGCTATCGACATTGAACTGAATACCGAAAATCCTGATGAAATGTATGCGGCTTTGTGGCGTGCCGAACGCAAGCCCTGGACCATCATTAGCGGTGCTGCTAAGGAAAACGGGCTTTATAAGTCAACAGATGGAGGCGATACCTGGAAAAAGTTAAGCAATGGCTTGCCCCAGGGATTGACCGGCAAAGCCGATTTTGCGGTTACTCCCGCAGATCCCGATCGCGTTTATGCGCTTTTTGAAGCCCCTGATGAGGAAGAAGGGCTATACCGGTCTGATGACCGCGGGGAGAGCTGGTCCCTGGTAAGTGATACCTCAGGCCTTATGAACCGGCCATTTTACTTTACCAATATAACGGCAGATACCAAAAATCCGGACAAAGTCTATGTAGGTAATGTGAGATACTGGGTTTCTGTGGACGGCGGAAAAACCTTTGAGCGAAGACGGGTTACCCACGCGGATGTTCATGACCTCTGGGTCAATCCGGACAACCCGAATATACAGATCCAGGGCAATGACGGAGGGGCAACCGTAACGCTGGATGGCGGCAAAACCTGGTCAACGCAACATAACCAACCGACCGCCGAACTCTACCAGGTACACGTAGACGACCGCTTCCCGTATTGGCTCTATGCCGGACAGCAGGACAATACCACTATTGCCGTTCCAAGTCTGCCCCCTGCCGAAAGTGACCTGGCTACCGGGGCCCTTTGGCATGACATTGGCGGCTGTGAAACCGGTCCGGCAGTCCCGACACCCAACAATCCGAATATTACCTATGCCAACTGCAAGGGGCGCTTCGGGCAGTACAATTGGGAAACCGGTCAGGAGAAACAGTTCTGGGTAGGTGCGGAGTATATGTACGGGCGCAATCCCGCGGACCTGACCTACCGGTTCCAGCGAGTGGTGCCGATTGAAGTATCCCCGCACGACTCCAGTGTGGTCTATAACACCTCGCAATATGTGCATCGAACCGAAAACGGCGGACAAACATGGAAACGCGTCAGCCCCGACCTTACGGCCTTCAAACCGCAATACCAGATGCCTTCAGGGGGACCTATTACGCGGGATATCACCGGTGAAGAACATTACAGCACCCTGTATTCCATTCAGGAATCCCCGCATGACCCCCAGGTGATCTGGGTCGGAGCCAATGATGGACCGGTTCATATAACGCGAAACGGCGGTGAAAAATGGACGGAAATCACACCTTCAGATCTTCCGCCGAACGGGCGCGTAGAAGCTATCGAGCCATCACCGCATACTCCCGGTACTGCTTATATTGCAGTGCACCGGCGGTTTCTTGACGACTTTTCACCCTATATCTACAAGACCGAAGATTACGGCAACAGCTGGGACCGGCTGACGACCGGTCAAAATGGTATTCCGGCCGATTTCCCCACGCGCGTGGTTCGTGAGGATCCCGATCGCGAGGGACTGCTCTACGCGGGAACCGATTTTGGATTTTTTATCTCCTTTAATGACGGAGCCAACTGGCAACAAATGCAATACGGACTGCCTAACTCACCCATCACCGATATCAAGATCCACCGGAAAGACCTTTCGCTCTCAACCATGGGACGTGGATTTTGGATTATGGACAACCTGAGTGTGCTGCACCAGTTTGACGGGCAGCTGGCACAGAACGAATATCACCTCTATAAGCCGCGAGATGCCTATCGTATGCGCTATAGAGGCTCAGGCGGCGTGCCCGAGTATATTGACGCCGGGGCAATGGTTGATTTCTTTCTCAAGGAAATTCCGGAAGAGCCGCTGGTGCTTCAATTCATCAATGAAGAAGGAGAAGCGGTTCGCAGTTTTGTTGGAAAGGTAGATGAGGACGAAGAGAATAAAAGTGAAGGCGGGGATGAAAATGAAGTAAATATGATGGCTCCCGGTTCTGCTCCCGCCACTGCCGGAGATTTAAAACTTAAGAAAGGGCACAATCGCTTTATCTGGAATCTGCGCTATCCCGGTGAAACAGTCCCTTCCGAAGACGGTGAGACCTATTTCGGAGTCGGTGCCGGTCCGATGACGGTACCCGGTTCTTACACCGTAAAACTATCCGTAGGTGACCGGAGTACCGAGCAGCCGCTGGAAATTCTGGTTGATCCCCGGGTACAGGAGGCGGGAGTTACGCAGTCGGACATGATCGCCCAGCTGAAACATAACCTTAAGGTGCGTGATGCCATAGGCGAGGCGCAGCGCATGGCAGCCGAGATTGATTCGGCACGTACTCGTCTCAAAGAAGCCGAAGGCGAGGATGTTGCCTCCGCAAGGATGGAGAGGCTCAATAAGCTGCACTCGGAGCTTGTCACTTCCGAAAAAGGAAGCTATCCTCCGCCGATGCTAATTGATCAGCTGGAGTATATGTACTATATGACCATTCGTGCCGATCAGCGTCCCGGCAATGACGCCTACTCCCGGTATAACACGTTGAAGAAAGAGCTGGACCGGATTGCAGCTGAGTGGGAAAACATGAAACCGCTGGGAACAAAATAGGATATTATCTCACCAAGTTACGTAAAGAAGCACAGAGTTACTCAAAGATTAAAAAACTCCGTGCACCTTTGTATTGCTTTGCGTAACTCTGTGAAACAACTGTCATTTTTAAAAATCCTTTTAATTCATTAAATAAGCTTTGGCTCAGTGCCACCGGAATAGATAAGGACATTCATATTAACTTAAATCAACCACCGGCAATCTTAGTGCGCTAAATGCCTTAGTGGTAAAGTGGTAAATAAATAATATGAAACACTGGAAAATTAAGCTCTCGCTGTTTTTAAACTACTTCGTTTTTGCCATTCTGCTCAACAGCGTAGGGACCGTGATCCTGCAGGTAATCAATGAATACCAGATTGACCCGAGCTCCGCCAGTGTACTCGAAGGCTACAAAGACCTTTCCATTGCCATTGCATCCTTCCTCATAGCCTCCTACATCCCAAAGTTCGGCTATAAAAAGTCCATGCTCGCCGGACTTGCATTTGTAACTGTCGCCGCTATCGTAATGAGGCTCACGGGTGGCTTCTTAATGACCAAGATCTTATTTGCTACCGTGGGCGTCAGTTTTGCGCTGGTTAAAGTATCGGTCTACTCAACAGTGGGACTTATTACCGATGACTCCAACGAACACAGCAGTTTCATGAACCTGCTGGAGGGGATCTTTATGATTGGGGTGCTGTTAGGCTACTGGCTCTTTGGCGGATTCATCGACTGGGCCAATCAGACTCCCGGCGCCACCTGGCTCGATACCTACTGGGTACTGGCCGCTATCTCTGCTGCCGCCTTCGTACTGCTGATATTTACCGAACTGGATGAAAGCGAGGTGCAGGCCGACAACCAGGATATCAAAAAGAGCTTCCTGGAAATGGTCGGACTGGTACGCCTGCCGCTTGTGCTCATATTTATTGCCGGGGTATTCCTCTACGTCTACATCGAGCAGGGAATCGGCACCTGGATGCCCACTTTTAACAACAAAATTTTGCAGCTGCCTGACGCCATGAGCGTGCAGGTCACCAGCATCTTTGCCGCAACCACGGCCATCGGACGCCTGGCCAGCGGGGCTGTGATGAAAAAAGTAAACTGGTTCTGGGTGCTAATTTCATGCATTGCAAGTGCCATGCTGCTTGTAGTACTGGTACTGCCGCTCACCGGAGGAATTGAAGAGGGATCCGTGCAAGGATGGCTGACTGCTCCTTTCGCAGCCTATATTTTCCCGCTGATCGGACTCTTCCTGGCTCCTATTTATCCCACATTGAGCTCTACGGTACTTAGCAAGCTGCCTAAGACGAAACAGAGCGGAATGACCGGGCTTATCGTTATATTCTCAGCCCTTGGCGGCACTACCGGCTCCATCTTTACCGGCTTTATGTTTGACCGTCTGGACGGCATTACTGCATTTTATCTCACGCTTATACCGATGGGCATCATGCTGCTGATACTGTTCCCTTATCGCAGGCTGCGCAAGAATTTCGAATTCGAGAGCCTAACCGAAAAAGACTAGCCACAGATCTGCACATATTTTATTGTTAGATGGCAGTTCTTCATAAAGCAATCAACAAAGGATTTCAAAATTCTGAAGTCCTTCTCCCTTCTTGCTTCTCCCTTCTTGCTTTTCACTTCTCACTTCTCAGCTTCTAACTTTCCTCCATCCTCCCTTTTTATTACTATATCAATTACTTCATAAAACCCTTGCTAATCAATGGCCTATAATAAAACAGCATGAAATCCATCAAACCGGAAATCGTCGACAGGTTCATTCAACTCAGCGGTCCGCTGTTTGAGGATGTGCAGCAGTCGGGCATCTTCAAAGATTCCAAAACATTTGTGGACTGCATCCCAAAGGCCAGCCCGGAGGAGATACGCAAAGCCTACAGGAATCAAAAAAATGAGCCGCATTTTAACCTGAAGGCTTTTGTGTACGAGCACTTCCGGATGCCCGACAGTGAAGAGACTGAGATCTTCAAACCCGGCAAAACGATGGACAAGCATATAGATAAATTATGGGACTATCTCAGCCGCCGGCCGGATGATGAGGTATCCGATTTCAGCACCCTGATACCGCTGCCCCATCCCTACATCGTACCCGGCGGACGGTTTCGGGAGATCTACTACTGGGATACCTATTTTACCGCCGAAGGCCTGGCTGCAGCCGACAGGATGGATACTGTAAAAAATCTTACGCGAAACTTTGCCTACCTGGTTGAAAAAGTAGGCCACGTACCTAATGGCAACCGCTACTATTATATCAGCCGCTCGCAACCTCCTTTTCTGGTAATGCTTGTAGACCTGATAGCCCGCCGGGAAGGAGATGAAGCCATTGAAGAGTTTATCCCTGCATTAAAACAAGAGTACGACTTTTGGATGGAGGGCAGCGACACCCTTTCCGAAGGAGAAACGCACAGAAGAGTGGCAAATATCGATGGCTGTATTATGAACCGCTACTGGGATGATAGACCCCTGCCTCGCGAGGAGTCATGGCGCGAAGATTTTGAACTGGCTACAGGCCTTGATGCACGCGAAACCGAAGAGCGCTACCGTCACCTCCGGGCCGGGGCCGAATCAGGGTGGGACTTCACCAGCCGCTGGTTCCGTGATGAAGAGTCACTGGATACCATTCGTACGTCCGAAATACTGCCCGTTGACTTAAATGCCCTGCTCTGGTACATGGAGCACCGCCTGGGGCAGTGGACCAAAGAAGAACGCTACGTCGAAGCCTCATTGAAGCGAAAAACCGCATTTGACCGCTTATTCTGGGATCAAGAAAAAGAATTTTACTTTGACTTTGACTGGAAAACCGGGGAACGAACGGAGGTCTGGTCCATGGCCGGAGCCTATCCCTTATTTACCGAACTGGCGGGCGAAGAGCAGGCAGATTTTGTCGCGCATGTACTGGAAAACAAGTTTTTAAAAGAAGGGGGTCTTGTGTCTACCCTGCATAGCACCGGGCAGCAATGGGATCATCCCAACGGCTGGGCTCCGCTGCAGTGGGTGGCAGTACAGGGACTGATGAATTATGGGCATAATCCGCTGGCGAAGTCCGTTGCCGAGCGCTGGCTAAAACTGAATGAATCGGTCTTTAACCGCACCGGCAAGATGATGGAGAAGTATAATGTCTGTGACCTTTCCCTGGAAGCGGGCGGCGGGGAGTATCCCCTTCAAGACGGTTTTGGATGGACGAATGGCGTGGCGGTTGCCTTGAAGACGCTTTTTGATTTGTAGAAGGAGTGTGCCCTTTCTACCCACCCCGGTTTCTGATGAATCAGAAACCTGCCCCTCCCAGGAGGGGACTACTCGTTGTTTCTGATATTTATAATTTTCAGTATTGAGGCTTAAAAAACTCCTCTCCTTTGACAAATGCCAAGCATAGAAAAATCAAATAAAAGTCCCCTCTCGGAAGGGGAGATTAAGACCGAGCCCGTCGAGGTCGTAAATCGGGGTGGGTAAAAGTCCCTTCCTGGAAAGGAAAAAATTAAAACGAGTATTTTGAGGCCATAAATCGCCTGTTCCACGAAGCAGTAGTGTATTTGATAGGTAGGTACAAGTCCCCTCTCGGGAGGGGAAAATTAAGGCCGAGTAGTTCGAGGCCGGAAATAGGGGTGGGTAGGTTTACCCCCCCATTCTAAACCACTAAAACCCCGGTGTCAGCAACACGCTGTTAATAAACAATCGCTCGAGTCCGCGCCAGTAAAGCCTGAAGACCGGCTGCTCAGCAAAAAGCACCACATTGCCACGTCCCATCCGTTCATGTACCAGGTAAGCACTGCCGGGGAAATTGCCCTTGTTATCATCAAAGACAAAACCGCTGACACGCGATTGTCCATCGAACACACCGACATTTGCCCCTTCCCCTGAGGGACTGAAAATCCTGCTGCTGTTTACATGTACCGGTATATCATTGCCATATCCCAATGTAAGATAATGATTGGTATCTAGTGAAACCCTCATAATAGCGCCGGGAGTTTGCGGGATGCGCATCTTCTCTTCCGAGAGATCCTGTAACTGTCGGGAGCTGCTCATATCTACCTGCTCATCCGTGGCGAATTCGGCGCCATCTCCGATGCCGATGAAGGTTCCTCCACCCTTTACCCAGGATTGCAGCTTTTCAATGCCCGTTGCCCCCAGCACTCTTTTATAGCCGGAGCTTGAACCCGGCGGCATGATAACCATGTCATACTCATTCAGATTGATGCTATTGAAATCGGATGTACGAAGCGCCGTGAAAGGAACCCCATAAAGATGCTCAAGCGTATACCATATGGCACCGTAACTCCGTCCGCGGGTCGGCTCGTCCATCAGCACCAAAATTTTGGGCATCTTCAGGTTTACCACATTGCGCGACCCCAGCAATATCCCCTCTTCAGTCCAGGAGGCATCCACAGCTTCAACTATGGTTCCAGTCTCTTTAGCCAGCGTCCTGATGCGCTCATGCAGTGTGCCCGGGTTACGTTCAACCCGCACTACCACTACACCGCGATCATAGGACTTGCCATTAGTGACAAAAGGCTTGGTAGCCATAGCCACCCTGTATCCTTCAGCCATCAAACGAGACATAAGTCCGGCGGCATCGTTGGTATTATAGGGGAAAATATAGGCATAGTTTGCATCTTCCTCCTGAGCCACCCCTCCTTCTGTTTGTATCTCGCCAGCGACCTGCGACAGGCTATTATTCAGTTCCAGGGATGAAGTCAATCCATAGGTTTCAATTCCATAGGTAAGCGGAAGTGACCAGGCGGTAACATCATAAAAACCCAGGCGCTGTTTGGGTGCATTCTCACCAACCGATTTATTGTATTCGTAGGCTGCCAGGGCTTCATCCAAAAACTCCTGCTGTATATCCACGTTGCGTTCCAGCAGAACTTTGGCCAGCCGCTTCATCGGCTGAGCCATAGGCACGATAAAAGTTCCCTCCGGAAGCTGTACCGTACCTTTTTCACCCGTCAGGTAGTTAACCCCTTCTGATTTAAGTTCCCGATTCGTCCGGTACACTTCAATCTCATGTTCCAGGAGCAGGGTAACCAAATCCTCGGTGTCATTCGGCTGCTCCCCGGGCAAAAGAGCTACCTGTTTCAGCGGTTCATCCTCCACTTCTGCCAAACCGCCGGCAAAGAAATCGTAATAGTCCATAAGAATCTCCTCGCTGTTCTGTGCAGTCGTTTGCGCACTGGCTATGCTGGCTACTACATGATGTGCAATGGCATTTCTCAGGGTAGCGATAGTACCATCAGCCTTGCGGTACTGAAAACCCTTATCACCGCCTCCATTGGTTTCATAAGTCATGCCGATAGCGCCATTGAACGCAGGGTAAGAGTCCCAGTAACCCGGGTAGTGCAGATCAAAAACCTCACGGGCGTAGTAAGTCCATCCGAACCGGTCAAATGCTTCCCCGTTATTCTTTCCGTACTCATCGGCCCACTGAGTCACCGACTGCGGATAGTTAGGGTTTACAGGGATGGCATACGGGGCAAAAAAGTACTCCTCGGGTTCACCGTGATAATCCACCCAGAGCTGGGGACTCCAGTGCCGCATGCTTGAAGCCACGATGCGCGACTCTTTCTGGCTTAGGGCAAAGCCGTCGCGATTACTGTCGATATGGTAATGCGTATCACTGGTTGACATCAGCCAGTCGCCCTGGTGCTCAGCAGCATTGGGATCGGCGGTGCCTTTCGGACCGACTTTCATACCCTTCATCCAGACCACGTGCCGCTGGTGGGCATCCGGATTATGCGCCGGATTTATTACGATTATTGAGTTCTCCAGTGTAGCCATGGTTTCCGCATCATCAGCAGCTGCATAATGATAGGCTACCTGTAGCGCGGCTTCAAAAGCGGCCGACTCCTCTCCATCGTTGGCGTAATTCATCCACGAAATAGCCGGGGTTGAAGACGCAATCTGTTCCGCCTCTGCCCGGGATGTGTTCACCGGATCTTTGAGACTTGCTACCTTTAAGCGATGCTGCTCCAGGTTTTCCATGTTTTCAGGAGAACTGATGATCACCAGGTACATCGGACGTCGCTCTTGAGAGTCACCAATTTTCTCAACCTTTACCCGTTCCGGTGCCAATTCCTGCAGCTTGTGGATATAGTTCACCATCAGGTGATGTTCAGTCAGGTCATCGCCCAGCTCATAGCCGAGAAAATCCACAGGCGATGGAATTTCTGCGTTATAGGAGTTGGAAGGGTACATTGGCCTTTGGAGCTCTTGAGCCATAACATCCTGTGAAAGTACCATTCCCGTTAACCATGTCAATATGATAAGAGCAAAGTTCCGGAGAGTGCGCTTTTTGTACATCATGCTATCTCGTTTTCCAATTAGTTTTTGAAGATACAGATCGACTGATTTTCCAGAAAGTATTGAAAGCGAAATCAATATGCGAACAAGCGTCTGGGTTTTATCGATTTATAACATAGTGGTGCGGAAGTAGTTCGTGCCCTTTCTACCCACCCCGGTTTCTGATGAATCAGAAACCTGCCCCTCCCAGGAGGGGACTTTCTCGTTGTTTTTATTTTTGCAGTATTAAGTAGTAATGAGATCTTCCATTTCCATGTCTGCGGCGGCTTATACAATCATTTCATTATATATTGCGCGAGCAGCAACAGGTACAAGCGGGATCCTTTCACTGTGTTGGTAGATAAACGCATCATGTTGTTATGAATGATTTGTTACAAGTCCCCTCCCGGGAGGGGAGATTAAGACCGAGCTTGTCGAGGTCGTAAATCGGGGTGGGTACAATTCCCCTCTTGGTAGGAGAAATTGTAGCTAAGCCCATAGATACAGCAAATCGCCTGTTCAAAGTAGCCTTGGCGTAGTTGAAAGGTGGGTAAACAAGGCCTAAAACGGCCAGATAACCGGGATAAGAAAGGTCGCCAGTATCCAGAACAGGATATTGATTGGGAGCCCAACCTTGGTAAAGTCAGTAAATTTATACTGACCTGCACCATAGACCAGCGTATTGGCATGATGACCGAATGGAGTCAGAAAGGTTAAAGAAGCTGCATAGGATACGCTGATCACAAATGGCTCCGGACTCACCCCGATTGAATTGGCAATCTGTATGGCAAGCGGGGCAACCAGGGCTGCCGAGGCATTTGTTGACATGATAGCTGACATCAACATCGTAAGCAGGTAAAATCCGCCCAGTAGTGCACGGGGACCGAAGCCCTCCAGTGTATTAATTAATCCTTCCGCAAGCAGGGTTGCGGCCCCTGTTTTATCCATAGCAAGCCCCAGCGGAATTACTCCTGCCAGCAGCATGATGATTTTCCAGTTCACGGCATTATAAGCCTCTTCTGTAGTTATACAGCCGGTCAGTATCATAAGTATAACTCCCGTCCCGGCGCTAATGGCGATAGGCAAAATTTCAAGAGCAGCCACTAAAACTACGCTTAGTAGAATGCCCAGTGCAATGAATGTCTTTTCCTCACGCTGTTGCATCACGTCAAGTTTGGATGCAACCACAAAGGTTGCATCTTTTTCAATATCCGGGATCCGGTCTGAACTAAGGCTGAGCAGCAGGGTATCTCCGCCGGATACCGTTACTTTGCCGAGGTCGTCATGCTTCAGTTCGCCCCGGTGCCTGATGGCCAGAGGAACCGCACCGAAACGCTCATAAAAATTAATTTCATTAAGGCTTTTACCTTCAAGTGTTGATTCGGGTGTTACCACTGCCTCTATTAAAGAATCTCGTCCATGTTTGAGGTCAATATCAAACCACTCCTTAGCTGCCCGCGAAGAAAAATCTTCCCGCTGTAGAAGCTTATTAAGTTCTTCAGGATTACCGCGAATACGAAATACATCACCGACTTCTACCTGAATTTCAGAACGCTGTGCGGATCTGTCTCTTTCAGGCTTTATAATTCGAAGAACGTCAAGGTCAAGGCGCTTCGTAAGTTCTTCCTCATCCAGAACGCCGCCGACCAGCTCTGAATTCGGTTCTACAACGATATCGGCCAGGTAATTCTGCATCTCAAAATCTTTTGTCAGCTGATCTTCGCGCTGTGTTCTGCGAGCCGGAATCATCTTGATACCGAATATCAGCAAGAACAGAAAGCCGACTACAAGCAAAGAAATTCCCACCGGGGTAAAGTCGAACATTCCAAAAGACGCTGCCCCGCGCTCTTCAGCAATGGAGGCTACCAAAAGGTTCGTGGAAGTCCCAATGAGAGTACAAATACCGCCCATGATCGCGGCAAAAGATACCGGCATTAACAGCTTGGATGCACTCACCCCTATTTTAGAAGCTACCTCAATCAGAATTGGAATGAAGATGATGACCACCGCGGTATTATTCATAATGGCCGACATACCGCTGATGAACAGCATCATTACTACCATCCACAGGTAGAAATTTTCCTGGAGCTTTTCCGAAAAGTAATCTCCCGCCTTGTTCAGCAGACCGGTACGCCGCAACCCCTCACTTAAAACAAACATAGAAGCAATTGCTACAGTCGCCGGGTGGCTTATGCCTGAAAGCCCTTCTTCAAAAGTTAGAATTCCCGTTACCAGGAGAGAGAAAAGCAATATCATGGCTGCGACATCAAAAGAAACATAGTCAGTTGCAAATAGAAAAAATGCCGCAACCAGAAGTAAGAGTACAAAAATAATTTCAAGTGACATGAACAGACAAATATTATCTAATAATTACTCGATTAAATAACTGCTTCCTGTACATCAGCCTCTTTGGATACCCTAATTTATATATGGGTAAAATTTATAACTTTGTGCCTGTTATTAATAAACATGCAACTGAAGGATTAGTGTTCCTAGAGTCTTTATTGGTGCGGTGATTTATATGATAAGCTGTTGCCCTTTCTACCCACCCCGGTTTCTGATGAATCAGAAACCTGCCCCTCCCAAGAGGGGACTTTCTCGTTGTTGTTTTTATAAAGCACGCAACAAGTGGTTTCAAGTCCCCTCTTGGGAGGGGAGATTTAGACCGAGCTCGTCGAGGTCGTAAATCGGGGTGGGTACAGTTCTCCTCTTGGAAGGAGAAAATTAAGGCAGAGCCTTTGAGGCCATAAATCGCCTGCTCAACATAGCTTTGGCGTAGTTGAGGGTTAGGTACAATTATACTCTCGAAAAGAAATCCACCAGCCGGTGAAGAGGTGAATTGGCTCTTCCTCCACCTGTTACAGAATTTTGGGCCCGGGCATTTTGTTAGGAGACATAATTACTGAACATAAAATGAGGCCGCATGTCAGATTCCGATCAAAACAACTCCAAGTCAAACAGTCCTTATTCCAGAAGAAAATTCCTGAAACAGTCTGCACTTGGACTGGGAGCGGCAGCTTTTATGCCTTTCCCCTCCCTGGGCTTGAGTCGTTCGGCCCAAGAACAGAAATACTATGAAAAGTGGCTGCAGATCAAAGAGCTTCCCGACTCTGATAAACTGAATATTGCGCTGGTGGGTCTCGGCGGATACTCCAGCTACCAGCTGGCACCGGCCCTCCAGGAGACCAAGCTCTGCAAACTAAACGGCGTTGTTACCGGCACGCCCTCTAAGGAAGACCGGTGGGCAAAGAAATATAACATCCCCGAAAAAAATATATACAATTACGAAACCTTCGACCAAATTGCGGATAATGACGATATCGATATTGTCTACGTCGTGACACCAAACTCTCTGCATCCCGAGTACACCATCCGCGCAGCAGAGGCGGGCAAGCATGTTATCTCTGAGAAACCGATGGCAACTTCGGTTGAAGATTGCCAAGCCATGATCGATGCCTGCAACAGTGCCGGCAAAAAGCTTTCTATAGGATATCGCCTGCACTTTGAACCGCATAACCAGGAAGTGATGCGTCTCGGCCAAAAAGAGATATTCGGTGCGGTTCAGCAGATGGAAGGCGGGCATTCGTTCCGCATTGGCGACAATCCTGATATATGGCGCCTGGATAAAGAGCTTTCGGGAGGCGGACCGCTAATGGACATCGGCATCTATGCCGTTCAAAGTGCTATCTATACCATGGGTGAGCTCCCTGAATCTCTTACGGCACGAACGGAAACAAATAATACGCGCCTGTTTGATGACGTGGAGGAGACCATTTACTGGGAGCTGCAGTTCCCGGGCGGGGCAATTGCCAAGGGGGAAAGCAGTTACTCCCAGGATGCCAACTTTCATCGTGCAGAAGCAGAAAACGGCTGGTTTCGCCTTCAGCCGGCATACAGCTACAGCGGTATAAATGGTGAAACCAGCGAGGGGCCGATGGATTTCCCGCAGGTTAACCAACAGGCGCTGCAGATGGATGCTTTCGCCGATTGCATTCTCAATGACAAGGAAACCCGCGTCCCGGGCGAAATGGGCAAGCGTGATGTCAAGATATTGATGGCCATGTACGAGGCTGCCGAAAGCGGGCAGCGGGTGACGTTGAACTGGTAGATTGAATTGAGTTAATTCAATTACTTGCTCATTAATTTCGCTCCGTAAAGGTTGTATCATTGATTCGGGCGGACAGTGCCTTTTTACCCACCCCGGTTTCTGATGAATCAAAAACCTGCCCCTCCCAGGAGGGGACTACTCGTTGTTTCTGATATTTTATAACTTTTAGTATCGGAGCTCTAAATAACTCCTCTCCTTTGACAAATACCATGCATGAAAGGAAAAATAAAAGTCCCCTCTCGGGAGGGGAGATTTAGACCGAGCTCGTCGAGGTCGTAAATCGGGGTGGGTACAGTTCCCCTCTTGGGAGTAGAAAATAAGGCCGAGCTTTTGAGGCCATAAATCGCCTGCTCAACGTAGCCTTGACGTAGTTGAGGGGTTGCTTTGAAAGGCTCCTTACCACACTACACCACTCTTTTAAACACAGAATGCGTACCACTGGCCAGCTCAAGCCACTCCGTTTCCGGAACCTGCTCATTACTGCCGATCACTAAAAAGCCGCTCCTTTTCAAATGTGGTTTCAGCCGCTGCAAAAAGTACCTTTGCCGCTTCTCACTGAAATAGGTAAAGACCAGGTTACGGCATAAAACCATATCAAAAACACGGTCTGGAATTGACTCACGAATATCCCTGCGTTCAAATGAGATATTTTTTTTGAGCTGCTCCTTCACCTTGTAGATGACGCTCTCATCTTCGCCGTCATATTCCCTTTTATTTTCTTCCTCCTGAAAATAAGAAGCTACTTCCTTTTTCTTCAGCTCTTTCAAAGCGCCGTTGGGATATCGTCCCTCCCTAGCACGCTGCAAGACCTCCTTATTGCGATCACTGGCAAGGATTGTAAAAGGGCGCTGGCCACACTTTTCTTCCGCTTCCATAAGCTGTTCATAAATAATAGCCAGGCTATAAGCCTCTTCTCCGTTGCAGCATCCGGCTGACCATATGGCAAACTCCTCAGATGTTGAAAACGACTTGTTGGAATCGTTGCAGAGATGCTTATAGAACACCGAATCCCTCAGAAAACCCCACAGTTTCCGGTCCCGGAAGAACTTGCTGATGGTAACGTCACATAAAGCATCCAGCTTCTCCCACTCCTCCGGATGTTCGTCCAGGTACGATTTATACTCGTCATATCCCCCGCTCAGTTTCAGCTCCGCCATCCGTTCCCTTATGCGCTTCAGCACCTGGCCTCTTGGCTTGCTGAACCCGTCCCAGCGGTAATCCATTTTTGGAAGCGCCCACTGCAAGAATGCGACTCCGGCATTATTGTTGTTGCTGCAGGATTCGCTAATTGAATTTGATGGCTTTTGCATGTACTGTGTGGGAGTTATGGAACACTACTTGTATAAGTAACATATTTCTCCGATACAGGATTGCCTTTTCGTATCTAAGGCAGTTCCTTTTTCCCACCCCGGCTTCTGATGAATCAGAAACCTATCCCTCCGAGGAGGAGAAATTAAGGCCGAGCTTTCGAGAATAGCATTTTGAGTGGTTAGACCATCCAAAACGCTATTTCCATCGAACCACTAAGTACTCTAAATGCCTTAGTGGTATTGAATTATTTCTACTACACTAAAAACAAGCTCAGCACAAATACCGCAACCATACCCGTAACCCCGGCTACCGCAGAACCGGCCGTCTGCAGCCGGTAAGCCTGAGAAACATCCATCCCTGAAAACTGGCTGACTACCCAGAAGTAGCTGTCGTTGGCGTGCGAAACCGTCATCGCACCGGCACCGATGGCCAGAGTTACAAGCACAGGTCCCAGCCCTTCTGCCAGGCCGGCATCAGGAAGCAGCGGAAGCATGATGGAAGCGGCTGTGATGATCGCAACCGTCGAAGAGCCCTGGGCCGTCTTAAGTGCTGCTGCAATCAGAAAAGGAAGGAAAATTCCGATATTCCATTCGGCAAGGATCTGCCCCAGAAAGCTGCCAATTTCCGTTGCACGAAGCACGCTGCCGAAGGCCCCGCCCGCTCCAGTGATTAAAATAATGGTGCCCGCACTTTTAAGGCCCTCGCCGACCCACTCTCCATATACTTTGGCCCCGCGAAATGACGGGGCAATGGTCCGAAAAGCGAGGAACACGCCAAGGATTAATGCGGTATTGGGATCACCCAGAAAATTGATGGTCTCCACAATCCATCCCTCTCCGAATGGTGCCGAAGGCAGCGAAGCCACCGAACCAAGGGCAATCAGCAGCATGGGGACGAGGATCGGAAGCAAAGCGGTGGTTGCGGATGGCTGTTTCATCGTTTCGGCATACCGGCCACTGTCATTTGCCGAAGGTGTATCATTATCTTCATCAGCCGATACCGCCGCAGCCGGTTCGGAAGGATCGATATAGATGCGCTTGCCGATATAATTCGCAAAAAAATACGTCACAATAATTACCGGAATGGTCACACAAATTCCGAGCAATATCACTGATCCGATATCCGCCTCTAAGGTACCGGCCGCTGCTATGGGTCCGGGAGTAGGCGGAACAAATACGTGCGTAGTATAGAGTCCCATGCTAAGGGCGACGGCAAAAGTTGCCATCGACTGATTCGTTTCATCTGCCAGCGAACGATTTAGCGGAGAAAGAATCACAAAGCCCGAATCGCAGAATACCGGGATAGAGACAATGGCACCGGTAATACTCATGGCCAACGCTGACCGCGCCTTGCCAATGCCCCGAATTACCAGGTCGGCAATGACCCGGGTGCTGCCGCTCTTCTCCAGCATCGCCCCGATAATGGTCCCCGCCGCTATCACAATGCCAATGGAACCCAGCGTACCACCAAATCCGTCGGTAATCGCGGTGACTGTCTCGGAGCCCGGAAGGCCTGCGAAGAGCCCCACCCCGAAAGCCGCGAGCAGCAGAGCAAGGAAAGGATGCAGTTTCCAGCGTGCCGTACTTATTACGATAAAAAGTACGGCAATGACCAGCAGCCCCGACAAGAGATATCCCTGCATACAGTTGTTTTTACTTGGTTAACGACCGCTATTAGTATAATGATTTTTGGGAAAAGCGCAATTGGGTATCGTATTAATTGCCTTTTCTACCCACCCCGGTTTCTGATGAATCAGAAACCGGCCCCTCCCA
>DATFJD010000505.1:0-3021 GCA_035269475.1 Halalkalibaculum sp. | reverse complement strand
TTCATGCCTTGCGAGCCACATCATTGATACAGAATGATGATCTACGTAGAGCGGTGTCGCTGACCCGCTTTATCTAAGTTTGTTCTTGCATTGATTCCCAGTGGGAGCGAAAGTTCGTTTCAAAAAATGGCTGCCACCGTTGCATAATATGCCCCTCTCGGGTCAGGCGACCCGAGGTACGTACGAGGCTGTCCAAAAAGTCTAAATCAATAATTTGGAATTTTTAGTTTTAATCAGCGATCTACGCATGCGGGTTCTTCATTTACGCGGCCGGTCGAACTTGTAGATTCATCGCGGCCAATATGTGAGTGAACAGTCGGTTTTTAATGTCTGTTTTCATTTTTCGAATATTATGGGCAATGGATTTTAACCCAACCTCCCTATTTACCATCTTCGTGCCCCTCATCGTCAATCGATTGAGCCCGTCATTGGCTTTTAAAAGCCCAAAGACCGATTCGATCTCCATGCCGCGGTAGCGGCTCATTCGTTTGCCCTTTCCCTGGCTCATGCGGTCAGCCATCACCTGCTTCCAATCCTCCAACGCGGTCGTAAACTGGATGCTTCGGTTGCCATCTCCATAGGTGCAGTCGTCTTTGACCGGGCACCCGCTGCAATCTTCACATTCATAGACCCGGGTAGTGGCCGATCGCTGCCTGTCCGGGCCGTATGCGTACGTTTTTGTCTCCCTCAAAGGCATTCTGCGATCCTGCGGGCAGCTATATTCATCCTCATCCGGATGATAGTCCATCGCATAGCGACTGTAGGGTTTAGGCTTACGGTGGTTGGTCGGGGCTTTTACCACGCCGGTAATGCCACGTTCATCAAGCCGTTCAAAGTTATACAGCGTTCCGTAGCCGGCGTCCGCACACAACCACTCAGGGGTAAACGACAGGCCGTCCAGATGATCCTCCAAATTCACTTTATCGGCGGCGTTGCTGTGAAGCGAGTAGCCAAGGATGTACTGATTCTGCGCGCCCATCTGGAGATTGTACGCCGGGGCCAGCAGTTTATCAAACGGGGATTGATCTTTCAGGCGCATAAACGTGGCATCCGGATCTGTTCGAGAATAACTATTTCGCTCGCCGAGAATCCGCTCCTGGGCTTCATATTTGGATAGTTTGGGATGTTCGTTGTCAGTGATCCACCGAAGCCTTGTTCGGGCCTTCGACAGGTTCTTTCGCTTGGTCTTTACGATGTCCTCATCGCCATCGGCGGCCTCGCAGGCCTGTTCGAGTTGCTCCTCACGGGCCTGAAGGGCTTGCTCGGCTTTTTGGGCCGCACATTGTACATCGTCTGAGGTCCATCGGGGAGTCTGCTCTTCTTCTGGAGCCTGTTTGGTAGCCCATTGGTCAGCTTCCAAATCGGCCAGCTGCTGAATTTGGTCAAAGTACGCTTCAATACGCTCGATGGCAGACTGCTTATAGCGCTTGGTATTTTTTGCCCACACCGCACTGTGGCGACGGGCATTGGCTTCCAATGTGGTTCCGTCGACGGTGTAATCGGCCAAATCAACCAATCCAAGGTCCACCAGCATCTGCACGACCTGCGTAAAGACTCCTTTGATGCCACCGTCAGGCAACCGGTGCTTACGAAAGTGATTAATGGTGCGAAAATCCGGACAGTTACCGGCAGCCAGCCACATAAACGGGATCTGTTCACGGACGGCTTTGGCAATGTCCCGGCAGGAGGTCATACGTTCAACATATCCGTAAATCAGGATCTTTAGCATCATCTGCGGGTGGTAACTGCTGGTTCCACCCCCTTGATAGGTGTCCATGATGGGATCCAGGTCCATTTGATCAATCACATGGTTGACAAATCGAACCATATGGGTTTCCGACAGCAGCTCATCGAGGCTTGGCGGGAGAAACGTGGGTTGATTGGGATCATACTTTTTAAAGATCGGATCAGCCATAAAAAGCGTATAAGTTGATTATTATCATTGACTTAAAATACTAAAATAGCACGAAATTATCACGCAAAACCCGGTTCTTATTCCGGTTTATAGACAATTTGTAAGCACCCTTTTTGGACAGCCTCCTACATTCAGACATCCCTGACGGGATATGTTGGATTTAGTTTTTGCACTATTTATAAGACCTGTCAGCATTCCGGTCTTTTCCGGTTTCTGAGAGCGTCGGGGCTCACTTAGCGATGGATAAAACGTAACCTGGCAGAAAACTACTCATGACTCAATAAACGATATTTTACATCCAAGTCCCCAGAGGGACAACCGGCTGTAGCCCCGCGGATTTATCCCGGGGTATCTTGGTGAGATTAGAAATGTAGAATCCCGTAAGGGATGATCCAAAGATGCTTGATTAACTATCCCCATAGATATTTTTCATCGTAATCTACGTCATATTTTTGAAGCAGCTCAATGTACTCTTCTTTAAATGTTTTATGCTCATGGTGCTTCTTTTGATTGTGAATATATCGGATGGCTTGCTTTAGTCCTGAATGGCCAATACTAAAAGCACCATAACCAATTTGCCACGCAAAATCCCGATCTGAGAAATGATGATCGTTTAACCACTTGGAAGATACCCCTTTAATTTTCTGTATGGTTTTGGCAATAGTCATTGTTTTTGATTGTTCAAGCAAAATATGTGCATGGTCCGGCATGCCGCCGCATGTAATGATGTGGATACCATTTTGTTTGCCAATACCGCCAATGTATGCCCATAAATTGTTTTCAAATTCGGGTTTGATAAGCTCTTTTCGATCTTTTGTACTAAAAATGAAATGGAGATATGCCTGAGTGTATGTGTTTGCCATGGTGGATATCGGGTTGGTTAAATATTTCCGGTATCCGTATGAGCGATTTATTGATGTTTATTTACACAAAATCTTAAAAATTCTTGTTGGGCGTCCCTCCGGGACTATCGTGTTGGGAGGCCATCATCGAGAGGCTGTCCAAAAAGTCTAAATCAATAATTTGGAATTTTTAGTTTTAAACAGCGATCTACGCATGCGGGTTATTCATTTACGCGGCCGGTCGAACGTGTAGATTCATCGCGG
>DATFJD010000504.1:0-7159 GCA_035269475.1 Halalkalibaculum sp. | reverse complement strand
TAAAAAAGCCTGCTTCTTTTAGAGAAGCAGGCTTTGTAGTATCGAGTATTAAAACTCGTAATTACTTGTAATCTAAGCTGCGAACTTTAGTTGCGCTTAAACCTTTAGGTGTCTCTTCAACTTCAAACTCTACAGCTTCGTCGTCTTCAAGTCCCTGGTTGTAATCTAAATTTTCTACATTGTTTCTGTGGACGAAAATGTCTTTTTCTCCGTCCTCTGGTGCGATAAATCCAAATCCTTTTTCAGTATCGAACCATTTTACTTTTCCTTGTTGTGTCATTTGTACTGTGTATTGTTTTGATCACCTGGAAGCTTCATTCAGAGAAGAGAGTCGTGTAAACGCTACAATCTTAAATACTTCACTCAAGGTGGGTAATTAAATATAACATTCAAAACTAGGGTACTTACAGCAAAATAACAATTCTTATTTCCGGTTGATTTTTGTCGACAATTGGGCGATAGTAAATATTCTTTTATGGTTCATTCGGGGACCGGCCGGTAAGTTAAGGCCGCATATGAAATATGCGGAAATATCCGGTACCTGCCGGTTAGGGATGACCGGATGAAAGGATATCAACTATAATTAAAAGGGTGGATGATGGGTATACGTTATAGAATCAATGCTATTTTGGCACTGCTGCTGGCAGCACTGTGGGTGATTTCCTGCCAGGAGCCGCCACAGGAACAGCAAAATACAGACAGCTCCGAAGTTAGCTACCGGGAAGACTATCGCCCGCAGTATCATTTCACGCCCGCCAAAAACTGGATGAACGATCCTAACGGTCTTGTTTATCATGATGGGGAGTATCATCTGTTTTACCAGTACAACCCATTTGGGGTTACCTGGGGACACATGAGCTGGGGACATGCCGTAAGCAAGGACTTGACGCACTGGCAGCACCTTCCGGTTGCTTTAAAAGAAGAAAACGGCATTATGATTTTTTCGGGCAGTGCGGTGGTAGATCATAACAATACCAGCGGTTTCGGTTCGGAAAATAACCCGCCTATGGTTGCCATTTATACCGGGCATCGGGATGACGGCGATACCGTTCAGCAGGATCAGCGAATTGCCTACAGCCTGGATAATGGCCGTTCATGGACCAAGTATAGCCGCAACCCGGTAATCGACGAGGGGATGTCTGACTTCAGGGATCCTAAGGTTTTTTGGCATGAAGAGTCTGGGAAATGGATTATGGTGGTTGCTTTATCCAAAGAGCAGAAGATTCGGTTTTACGGCTCAGAAAATTTGAAGGAGTGGAACCTGCTGAGTGAATTCGGGCCTGCCGGTGCCGCGAACGACATATTATGGGAGTGCCCTGACCTGTTTGAACTGAAGGTTGAAGGGAATGCAGGGGAGAGCCGGTGGGTCTTGCAGGTGGATGTTAATCCCGGTGCGATCGCAGGTGGATCCGGCGGCCAGTACTTTGTGGGAGAATTCGACGGTGAGCAGTTTACCGAAGATCCTTTGATGAAAGGTCAGACAAACTGGGTGGACTTCGGACGTGATTTCTATGCGGCACAGTCTTACAGCGATATCCCGGCTAAGGACGGAAGGCGCATCTGGCTGGCCTGGATGAGCAACTGGGATTATGCCCAGAATGTGCCCACGAATCCCTGGCGAAGTGCCATGAGCATACCTCGCGAGCTGGGCCTGAGATCTGTTGATAGCAGTTACCGGCTCATTCAAAAACCGGTTTCTGAGCTAAAGAATTTGAGGAAAGATTCTATCCGAATTGAAGATAAAGTGATTAATTCTAAAGCCGGAGACGAGATAATAAATTTTACCGGCAAGGCCTATGAACTGCTCGTTGAGTTTGATGCCGGAGATGCCGATAGCTTTGGTTTGAAGGTGAGAAAAGGTAACAACGAAGAAACGATTATAGGCTATGACGCGAATAATAATCGGCTGGTTGTCGATCGTACCCGTTCGGGGGAAGTCGATTTTGATTCTACATTTGTCAGTGTGGAAGAAGCACCACTGGAGTTAAGAAATAACCGGGTTAGGATGCATGTTTTTGTGGACTGGTCGTCGGTGGAACTATTTGCCGGAGATGGGGAGGCCGTCATCACGGATCGAATCTTTCCATCACCGGAAAGCCGGGGCTTGGAACTGTTCTCGGAAGGCGGCAGTGCCAAAGTGGTATCGATGGACATATGGAGCCTGGAATCGGCCTGGAAAAATTCAGAAAACCAATAAAGCTTACCGTTTATGCTGAAAACAAAATCAATTCTACTTTCATCGATCGTAGCTTCGCTGGCAGGGTTCCTGTTCGGCTTTGACACGATTGTGATTTCGGGTGCCGATCGGCCCATTCAGCTTCTCTGGGAGACCAGTGACCTGTTTCACGGCACCTTCATTATGTCAATGGCTCTTTGGGGAACCGTTATCGGCGCGCTTTTCGGGGGCATACCCTGTGATAAGTTCGGACGTAAAAAGACGCTCTTCTGGATAGGGATTCTTTATCTGCTTTCTGCTTTGGGCTCGGCACTGGCTCCGGACCCCTATATATTTTCTATCTCCAGATTTATTGGCGGGCTCGGGGTAGGGGCTTCTTCGGTGGCAGCGCCGATTTATATCTCGGAAATTACGCCTCCAGACAGCCGGGGACGGCTGGTGGCTTCCTACCAGTTCAATATCGTTTTTGGTATCCTTGTAGCTTTTCTGTCAAATTATATGATTGGTGAATATTTCGGA
The DNA here is from genome assembly GCA_035269475.1 of Halalkalibaculum sp. Taxonomy (GTDB): domain Bacteria; phylum Bacteroidota; class Rhodothermia; order Balneolales; family Balneolaceae; genus Halalkalibaculum. Next base: position 4,464 of record DATFJD010000504.1, on the reverse strand, counting down.
GATAATGCCTGGCGCTGGATGCTCGGAATTGAGGCGCTGCCGGCCGCCATCTACTCTTTTTTAGTGATAGGCGTTCCGGAAAGCCCCCGCTGGTTGACTCTGAAGAAAAAAGACGAATCGAGCGCCAGGAAATTACTCAAGCAGCTTAATCCCAGAGAGAATATTGGGGAAATGATGGAGGCCATCAAGAACTCTGTATCAGATACGGCAGAGGTAAAGTTTTTGTCCCGTAAATTCCGTTTCCCGATACTCTTGGCCTTCCTGCTGGCTTTTTTCAATCAGCTCTCAGGCATCAACTTTGTACTTTATTACGCCCCGCGCATCTTTGAGCAGGCAGGCATTGCTGCCAGTGATGTACTGGGAGCATCCATACCGCTGGGTATTGTCAATCTGTTGTTCACCATGCTGGGAATGTACCTCATTGATAAGGTGGGAAGAAAGCAGCTGATGTACTACGGTTCATTCGGGTATATCCTTTCCCTTTCGGGTGTCTCCTGGGCCTTCTTTACCGGAGCGGAAGGGGCCATCGTGGTGGCCTTTGTCTGCGCCTTTATCGCTTCACACGCCATAGGGCAGGGCGCGGTTATCTGGGTCTTTATCTCGGAAATATTTCCGAATTCCGTACGCGACTACGGCATGTCACTCGGCTCCGGCACCCACTGGATCTTTGCTGCAATCATCACTCTTGTTACCCCTACGGTGCTGGCCACTTTTTCGGGAGGAACCATTTTTGCCTTCTTTGCGGGGATGATGGTGCTTCAGCTGCTCTTTGTCTGGGGACTGATGCCGGAAACCAAAAACAAAAGCCTGGAAGAGCTCGAGAAAGAGTTGTTGCCCGAAGATCTCGAATTCGAAGGGGAGTGGGAGCGACCGGAGGTATAAATGTGAGCCGGTCTTATTTCGCAACTGTTAATTATAGAGAATCCAAAATGGCAAAATAATTAGTTCAACACCGTATTTTTGTTTCAAATATCCGGTGTGTAATCTTTAAAAGTCACTGATAAATATGATGCTGTAGAAATCATCTGCGATTCTCAGCGAGAAAGATCTAGGGGAATTGTTTTAATACTTTAACGATTCAGCCCTGTCTTCAAGAAACAAGTGTTTTTAAAGTTTTAAGTACTTTGGACAGCATTAAGCGTAATTACATGAAAAAACCGGGTAAAATTTTAAAACAGCTAACTGAATGGATAATATGCCGGTAATCACCTGTGTGGGCGAGGTACTTTGGGATGCGCTTCCCGGGGGAATTTTTCTGGGCGGGGCCCCGCTCAATGTTTGCCTGAACCTGAACCGGCTGGGGGCAGAAGCACGAATGGTCAGCCGGGTGGGCATGGACCGCTTGGGGAGAGAAGCCATTGACAGAATTGATAAAGGCGGCCTGAGTACCGGATACATACAGAAGGATGAATCACATGAAACCGGGTTCGTCAAAGTTGAACTAAATTCGGAAGGAGACCCGGAATATGATATCGTACGCCCCGCAGCCTGGGATTTTATTGACCTGGAGCAGAACCAGGTTTCTGAGCTGCTGGATGCTTCATGGGCAGTTGTTTATGGCACTCTGGCCCACCGTCAGAACCCATCTCTTCGCGGCCTGCTAGATCTCAGTTGCCTAAAAGTGCTTGACATGAATTTACGGGCACCCCATTTTGAAAAAGATCGTGTCCTGGAACTGGTGGAGGGTTCAGACATCCTTAAAATGAACGAAGAAGAATTGAATCTACTTAAGAACTGGTATTCGCTTTCCGGGAACATGGAAAAGGCCGTCAGGGAATTAGGCGCAAGGTGTAACAGCCAAACTGTTTGCATTACCAGGGGAGGCGAGGGTTCGGCCTTGCTGCATAAAAACAATTGGTTTGAGCATAAAGGTTATCCCACCACGGTCACTGATGCGGTAGGGGCGGGTGATGCTTTCCTGGCTGCCCTTCTTTACGGAATTAGCATAGAACGGAAGCAAGACGAGCTGCTTCCCCTGGCAAATGCGGCCGGAGCTTTTGTGGCGTCCCGTTCCGGTGCGAATCCCGAATATGCAATAGCTGACCTGGAATCCCTGGTGCAGGGAGAAACATCACTTCAGTAACACTTCCGCGCCTTCACCCCTGGCTATCAGCGAGCGGTAGCCCTCAAGCTCCTGCTGAACGATGGGATTTGAAAGTTTGAGTGTTTGCCCCTTTTCTGCCGACAAGTAGCAGGCCTGGCACAATACCGTGATCTCTTTTCCGTAATTCCAGTCAAGCATGGCATCTTTGCCGGTCAGGAAAGCGTTTCTCATATCTTCAATTTCCGCAATATACCCGTACAAGTCTGCTTCGTTGGGCTGCAAGGCCAGCAGTCCCTTGCTGGAGGTCGATTTTTCAAGGGCCTCTTCACTGTCGGCCACTGCTTCCGCCGCTTCATCACCGATAAAGATTTCTGAAGGAGACTGAAGCGTGTTGACCTCCAAGGCATAACCCGGGCCCAATCCTTCTACCGAAATGCGCAGCCCCTGCTTATCGTACATCCAGGAGTCGGTGAACTGCGCTTTCACCGTCTGTCCGGTTTCCGGATTTCTATAGTTGATGGTGCCGGTGCAAAAGTCCTCCGCCGGCGTAAGCGAATAGTCGACTCCAAACCTCTCCTTAAGCTGCTTTCGATATTTGGGCTGTCCCCATTTCAGCAGGCTGGTATCTGCCTGAACACTTACAGGTTCCAGGAAAAGCGGGTCTTTGCCGGGAGGCGTCAGTATATGCCGGGAAGCGGCAATGCTGTGACATCCCATATCCGACAGCGCGCCGCCGCCCTGTTTGATAGGGTTCCAGAACCAGGAGCTGTGCGGGCCGGAATGCTCTTCTGTGCTTCTGGCCAGGGCTATATTGCCCATTGCCTTCATTTGGGGTTCAAGCTGTTTCAGTGCCTTGTTAATGGCCGGTGTGTGAAGCTGGTTTTCGAAATAGGCGGTTAGCAAATCCGCCGATTCGGCAAGCTCCACCATCCTGGTGGCTTCCGCAATGGTACGTCCCAAAGGTTTCTCACAGATCACACCTTTAAGTTCTACACCGGATGAAAGGCAATCCGCAATTTCTTCCATTACTTCAACACGGGTAAAATTCGGCGACAGAATGGCAACGGCCTCGCAGTTTTCACAAACTTCTTTGATACTATCGCATAGTACCGGCTGCCCCAGGTGATTTTGTTCGGCAAAGCGTGCTAGATCTTCAGCGCCCGACCTGTTGTAAATCGCACAGAGTTCAACACCCCGCACCTGCATCATTGCTTTAGCCAGGAATTGTGCTATGAAGCCGGAACCGATAAATCCAATTTTAAGTGTTTTCAAAACAGTGGTTTTATTTGAGTGGGTTCACCCTAATTAAAAAAATCTTTAAATGGGATGCAGAAAAAACTTAAAGGGCGGAAGGGAGATATGGTTTGCAATAAGGTTACAGGCGAGGTGAAAACGTACACTGAGCAGGTTAAGGCGTCGGAAAGTAGAAGCACATCCGATAAGCCGGGTTTCAAATCAAAAGTAAGGTAAAAAGGTACTAGCTGCCGCCATTTCCGGATCGGATATTGTAGATGTTATCTGACTTTTTTCCGAGAACCTCAAAATAGGGAATACTTAGCCCTTTTCCTTTGATGGTAGCTTCTTTTAATCCGGAGGTATCAAAATCATCTTTTACCAGTTGCCAGGTATTCTCACTGATAATAATAGAGTTAGGAATTTTTTTGCTGATAGCTTCCATTCTTGAGGCGATGTTCACCGTATTTCCAATGACCGTGTATTCCATGTAATCATTGGTGCCGACATTTCCTACTACTACTTCACCGGTATTGATTCCGATGCCGATCTTTATTTCGGTACCAAGTAAGTCAGCATATTTCTCATTGATACCATGTAGACGGTCAATCATATCCAGAGCTGCCTTAACGGCATTGTTATGGTTATCTATATACGAAACCGGCGCCCCGAATATAGCCAGCAGTCCGTCGCCCATGTATTTATTGATGGATCCCTTATTCTTTTTTACACAATCGGAAATTTCTGCCCAGTAGTCATTAAGAAAGCTAACCACCTGGGATGGGCGTAGGTGAGAAGCGAATTGGGTGAATCCGCGTATATCGGCGAATAATACCGAAACCACGCGCGACTCGCCCGGACTCATCAGCTGTTCATCATTTGAATCAAGGGCCTGCGAGACCACTTCCCCGGGCACATAGCGCTTGAAAAGCTTTAGGATGTCATCCTGTTTGCTTTTGAATTTTTCAATTTCACCGGAAAGCTCGCGATTTTGAAACTCAGCTTCACTGAGTTTGAGTGCCCCGTCAAGTACCATCTTCAGATCTTTGTCGTCATAAGGAAAGTCGACGTAGCGGTAAATGAGATTCTTTTTGATGGCTATATCCAGTGATTCCGTGTCTTCGGTCTCGGCAAAAATGATGGTAAGAATTTCGGGCTGGGAGTGCGATATGCTCTCGCTGAACTGC
>DATFJD010000503.1:0-2797 GCA_035269475.1 Halalkalibaculum sp. | reverse complement strand
GTGGTCGCCTCCAGCGCTACCGACGCCGACGCCTTGGCTACGGCGGTGTTTGTGATGGGATTGAAAGCCGGACTCGAGTTTCTGGAACAACTGCCGAAGGTGGAAGGGCTCATTTTTGACCGCAGCGGGGAAATCCACCTCACTACGGGTTTGCAGGGAAGCTTTTTCAGTCTGGATACTATTGAAAGATATCCAACATTTCAGGTTTGAAGTGGCTACCGCAGCTCTACTGCTGCACTGAAAAGTAAATTGTGAAGACCGGGTGAGGTTGTTTTTGCAGCTCTAGGGTACCCTTTAATTGTTCGACCAAGAGTGTGATTAACTGGAGACCCAGGGTTTCCGCCGTTTCGGGGTCTATATCTTCGGGAAAGGGAGGACCGCTATTTGAGAGGGTGTATATAAAGCTACTGTTACCCGAAGGTGCTTCTTGGAGAGTTATCCTGAAGCTATTGGCAGCAGCGGCTCTCCCGAGGCCGTACTTCACCGCGTTCGTGGCGATTTCGTTAGTAATTAAACCCAAGGATACGGCAATAGTGCTTGGGACGATGATGCTCTCGAGCTCGGTTTCCAGCTGTACCCCGGTATCGGGGAAAGAAGAAAAGATGGAGTAGAGGATTTCTTGCAGGTATGTACTTAGATCTGTGTGTGTAGCGTCTTCGGTACTGTACAGCCGCTCATGAACCAGCTTGATCGCATGAATCTGATTGAACACATCACTGAGATCGATACGGTGTTCCAACGAGGCTTCTTTTAAGCTGATTAAAGAGGCAACCATAGCCAGGTTGTTTTTCACACGGTGATTCATTTCCTTAACAAGGTTCTGCTTCTCTTCTAAGGCCGATTTTATCTCGTCGCGGATACGCTTTTGTTCGGTAATATCAAAGGTAAAGCCGTCTATAATGAGTGTTCCGTCGCTTAGTTCTGCACTTACCCGGGCATTCATGCTGAGCCAGCGCTGTTCATTCTGCAGGGTACGGGCTTGGAATTCGAAGTTTTCTACACGTTTCTCTTTATTAAGCTGGGATAGCAGCTCCTCTCTCCTCCGGGGGTTCACATACAATTGAGTTCCTAAATCCTGATACTGGTCTATGGCGACGGCCGGGGATTCAGCTCCGAGCATTTTTGATAAGGCCGTATTTGCATGCACTGCCTTTCCTTTAGATGTGGTCTGAAATATTCCTATAGGTGCATTATCCACTAAATCGCGGTACTTCTCTTCACTTTCACGCAGACTTTGCTCACGCTGATATGCTTCCGAAACATCGCGAAATACCAATACTACCCCCTCTATGTGTCCGTCTTCAGTGGCGATTGGGGCGGCTGAGTCGGCAATGTGATAGGTCTGGCCGGTTTTTGAGATGAGTTTGGTGTGGTTTGAAAGGCTACTGACTGTTCCAGTTTTCAAGACCTTTGTTACCGGATTGTCGATTCTTTCATTGTTTTCAGCATTAACGATGTGGAATACCTCGTCTATTGGCTGTCCTTGGGCTGAAGAAAGGTTCCAGCCGGTCAGCTGTTCGGCGATGGGGTTCATTCGCATTACCTGCCCCCGGGTGTTGGTAGAGAAAACGGCATCACCGATAGAGTTGAGGGTTAACCGCAGGTTTTCCTCCTGCTGTTTGAGCTCCACCTCCATCCGCAGGCGTTCGGAGATGTCCCGGATAAGACCGATGAAGCCGATCACTTCGCCCTTTCCATCGTGCAGATAAAACACATTCGTTTCGCCGGGAAATACAGTGCCGTCCTTTTTTTGGTAGTGTACAGTGAACAAAAATTCCGTAAGGCTGCCGGTATGAGATTTAATTGTCTCTCCCATGCGGGCAAACTCATCCATGTTGTTATACACAGTAGAAGTCTGTTCCCCCCTTATTTCGTCAAGCCGGTAGCCGAACAGGTCGGTGAAGGCCGGATTACAGTCGATGATGCTGCGCTGGGTATCGGCCACCAAAATTGCATCGCGGATGCTGTTGAACAGGCTGCGATATTTACCGGCGCTCTTTATTATCTTCTCTTCGTCGGATTTTGTAATCCGGGTATCTTCGATCGACACCAACACGGTGGGCTCCTCTCGAAGAGAAAGGGAGACTGTAGATAGAAAGAAGGTTGCCTCCCCTTCTTCCCCCGCCTGGAGTACCGGAATGGAGGCTTCCACCCTGGTATGCGGTTTTTGAGTTTTGAAGGTGGAGAGGACGGTTGTGCGAATGGTACATTGTCGGCAATGAGGACCGAAGCCGCAGCCTTGAGGACTGTTTAGGTGGTTGAGACAGCGAAGGGATTCCCCAATTCGTTTGTCTAAAAGTGCCTCTGCGGAGGTATTGGCAAACTCTTCCGCGGAGGCGTTGGCCTTACGTACCTTCAGTTCAGCATCGAGGAGTACCATCAAGGACGGAGTATGGCTGTAGATTGCCGAAAGCTCTTCCATTTGCTGCTGTTGTTGGAGCTCCCGTGCTTTAGTGGCTTGGTGGGCTTCAAAAAGCTCAAAGGCCATGGTTACCGATTCGACCAGAACAAACTCTCCAGAGTTTTTCAGCACGTATCCGTAGCGGGAAATCCCCTTTACCTTCTGGACAACCTCCTTTTCGCTGTGGCTGGTAAGGAAGACAATCGGCAGATTGTGGTGTTTTAAAATTAACTGGGCGGCCTCGGTGCCGTCTATTCCCGAGCCTAAATCTATATCCATAAGAATGAGGGAAATATCCTGATCTAGGAGCACCCGTGCAACTGCCTTTTCACCGGAGTACGCAGCTTCTACCTCAAATCCGTGTGCCTGCAGAATGGAGGTTTCCTGCATGGCTAT
>DATFJD010000502.1:0-3910 GCA_035269475.1 Halalkalibaculum sp. | reverse complement strand
CGAAAGATAGACAGTCGTTTCCGAAGACAGGCCTGCCGCTGTAATACCCGGTCCGCCCATCGTACCGGCTTCTACAAACCAGGGGGCCGAACTCAGTACAGCATCAAACAGGTTTCCGACAAAGACACCGAAATCTATTTCACCGTTTATATATGGGTTCCACTGCTCCTGGAAAGGTACCGTGACGCTTTGGTACCAGTGGTCGAGTACGGATCGATCGGCTGCATCTGCAGCTTCGATGGCCGCTTGGGGAACCTTGTAAAGCAAGTAAAAGTGATCGGAGTGTGTCCGGTTATTTAAGCGAAAGGTAGTCCACCCGCTGGGTACTTCCTCCTCACTCACCTCAAATAGATGCTCGTTGGCATCATGATCATGGATAGTAGTAACTTCCACAACGTTAGGCCCTCCCTTGGCAACAAACTTAGATTGTGAAGTTACCTGGCGATCAGCGGTAAAGGAATCCAGTGAGTTGCCTGTATTTTCTTTACAGGATGCGGAAAGGAAAACGAATGAGGTAAATAATGCTGCAATTATAATTTGAAAGGTGACTTTTGTGTAACTCATAATAGCCCTGATTTTCGGGTTATTGTTTCAATTGTTGCCAAGATATAATCCTCATCTTTGCTTAGTCTGTTTTGTCTCTTAGATATGATCTAAGATTTCACATAAATCTACTTTTAACCGGTTACATTAAGCGCCTTTATAATTTGCTTGTAAGTACAAATGTATATTGAAAGACTTTATCATGGCTAAGGTTTTTCCGCTCCATCGTTCATGAGTAAAGATTCTCACATTTACCCTTTTACTATTATTCCAGAGTGTTGATTAAAAGCGACAGGTATGAAAACAACCGCTATATGCGAGGCTAATAGGAGGTAAGGGCAAATATTAAATTAATCTAACATTTAATTATAAATCATAAATGATTTTTAACTTAAGTACGTATAAGTTTAGCAGATATCTTGTACAGGAAGTAAAATTACATAAGGAGTGTAGTTACTTAGTTGACTGATAATTCAAGTTGAAGAACTATAACTGTAGTTGTCATGCAGGCAAGATCAACCTTTCTTCAGCCCTGCCTTTTAACAAAAGCCGAATAATTCAGAGTTGTCCGCAAATTGAAAACACTAAGCTTAAAAATAGCAGCTGGCCTGCTTATATCTCTCGGTTTTGTCAACCCATTCCATATGGATAACGGGCAGGTATTTTTAAATACCTTCTGGCAGGTTGAGGAAATTAGAGGAGAAGAAACCTATTCTATAAACTGGAAAGTGGAGGCTAATGCAGACAGCCTTCAGTTTATCTACTACTGCGGCAAAGATACAACATACTCAGAAATAAAAAGGAGCAGCGACAAAACATTCTCAGATACCCACAAGTCGCAATGCAACGAAAAGACCAAAGTGGTAATAGATCCTTTTATTCGAAACCTACAGCACGTTGAGATTATAGATATCCCTTTTATTAAGTCACTTCCCGATACCTTGTAATATTACGGAAGCAGGTTCCTTAAAGGTTTAGTTAATCCGGTATTAATTCCCATTTGGCGTAAACGAATTCAGCGCACGGAAGTACCCCTGGAAATTACCGGTATCGTGACGAGTTATACCCTCAGGCAAAGAAATACCTAAAACCTGATGTCCCTCTTTTAATAATTCATTTATCCCGGCAGTCAATTGCAGCTCACCGTCTTCATCTTTTTCTGCCGCCTTCAGGGCGTCGAAAATTTTCGGCGTGAACAGATATCTGCATGCAGATGCCTTCGGTTTGGATATGCTTATACTTTCAGGTTTCTCTATGATGTCGGTAACACGGTAAAGGCCTTCTCCCTTCTTCATTTCATCAACCCTGACAATGCCCCGCGAACCCGCTTCCTCTTCCGGAACCGGGTAAATGGATAATACCGCATCTGTAGAATGCTGCTGAAATACTTTCTTCATCTCGCGAATTACTTGTCCCGGCTCCTCTCCGCCCAAAGGTGCATCCGAAAATACCACCAAAAAAGATTCACCTCCCGCAAACTGCTCTCCCTTCAGGATGGCTTTACCAGGCCCTCCTGCTGAATCATCGGTCCCAATGGTTATATTTGGCTTATCCTGAAAATAGTCTCTTATCGCTTTATGATCTGTTCGCGCCAGGATAAGAATTTCCTCGATACCGGCTGCCCTGATCTCTTCAACAATGTGATGAAGAACCGGCTTCCTCCCCAACGGAAGCATAGGCTTGGGCACATACGAAGAAAGGGGGTGCATCCGTTTACCCATCCCGGCTGCCGGTATGATCGCTTTATTAACTGAAGCCATTGAAAACAAATCTTTATATAGTTTCGATTAGGCTATAGTATAAAAGGAGCAATAGTCCGTATTCATTCAGCGGCCACTCATATTTTAAATAACCACTATTTACACAACTTCGGCTCTAAACTTTTTCCTTCAAATACCTTATTTTAGATGACTTGTCTCGAGGGAAAGTTTAAGCCAGCTATAATGTAAATGAATTGTCACTGCATTTGAAGTTTTAGCCTCGACACATACAGCACCCAAGTGCAATAAAACCATACGCTTAATTTATGAAATCGCTTTACCCGACATATGACGTAATAGTTGTTGGTGCCGGACACGCAGGCAGTGAAGCCGCCGGAGCCGCAGCTGAAATTGGAGCAAAAACCCTGCTCATTACCATGAACCTCGATGCCATCGCCAAGATGTCCTGCAACCCGGCGATGGGAGGCGTTGCCAAGGGCCAACTGGTAAGGGAAATTGATGCCCTTGGGGGACTCTCCGGTATTGTAGCCGACCAAAGCGGGGTTCAATTTCGTATGCTGAATATGAGCAAGGGGCCGGCAATGTGGAGTCCGCGCTGCCAGAGCGATCGCGCCCTCTATTCCAAAAAGATGCGTGAACAGCTTGAGAAAAAAGAAAATCTCCATTTCAGGCAGGATAACGTCGTTGACGTATTGACTTCGGATGATGGCAAACGCGCCACCGGTGTGCGTACTCAAACCGGGCAAACCTTTGAGGCGCAAGCAGTTATACTTACTACCGGCACTTTTGGAAACGGGCTTATACATATCGGAGAGAACCAGTATGGCGGAGGAAGATCCGGCGAACGGGCTTCTGTAGGTATCTCAGCCGCCCTTGAAAAACTGGGCTTCGAGGTGGGCCGGTTGAAAACCGGGACCCCTCCACGCATAGACGGGCGCTCGGTGGATTATGACAAGCTTGAAATTCAGTATGGCGATGAAGATCCCCAGCCCTTCTCATTCATGACAGATTCCCTTCCATCGCAGGAGGAGCAACTGACCTGCTGGATTGGCTATACCAATGAAGAAGTTCACGATATGCTGCGCTCCGGCTTTGACCGAAGCCCTATGTTCAACGGGACTATACAATCTACAGGTCCCCGATACTGCCCGAGCATTGAAGACAAAATTAACCGCTTTGCAGAACGGGATCGGCACCAGCTCTTCCTGGAACCGGAAGGATGGAATACCTACGAAATGTACCTGAACGGGTTCTCCACCTCGTTGCCGGAAGACGTACAGTTTGAAGCGCTTCAGACCATCCCGGGCTTTGAAGACGTTGTAATGCTTCGTCCCGGCTATGCTATTGAATACGATTACTTTCCGCCGCACCAGATAAAGCGAAGTATGGAAACCAAGATTACCGAAGGGCTTTTCTTCGCCGGCCAAATTAACGGTACAACCGGTTACGAAGAGGCGGCTTGCCAGGGCCTTATGGCAGGAATCAATGCGGCAAGAAAAGTTCAGGGAAATGATGAGTTTATTATCAAACGCTCGGAAGGTTATATCGGTGTACTTATTGATGACCTTATTACCAAAGGTACCGAAGAGCCCTACCGCATGTTTACCTCCCGCGCCGAGCATCGTATTCTGCTTCGGCAGGATAAT
>DATFJD010000501.1:0-9559 GCA_035269475.1 Halalkalibaculum sp. | reverse complement strand
CGGGTGGTATCACAACGTAATGAACCTGCTGCGTAACTGGTTCTTCGTGCAGACTGCTGCCGTAAATCCAGCAGCAAGAGGGGTAGAGTTTGATGACGAAGTTATGGGTCAGCTGATCCGCTTTGTGTCTGCTCACGAGGTTGGCCATACGCTGGGTTTCCCGCATAACATGGGTTCGAGTTACGCCTACCCGGTTGACTCACTGCGTTCTCCTACCTTTACCGATAATCACGGTACGGCTCCATCGATTATGGACTATGCCCGCTTTAACTATGTAGCGCAACCAGGTGACGGTGTCACTCAATTCTACCCGCAGGTCGGGGAATATGATAAGTGGGCCGCTAAATGGGGCTATAGCTGGTTTCCTGAAGACATGTCGAAGGAGGAAATTGAAGACAAATTGCATGAATGGACGGTCGAAAGAGCGGATGATCCGCGATATTTCTTTGGTACCGGCGGAGACGATCCCAGGGTACAGACCGAAGACCTGACCAACGATGCCATGCAGGCCAGTGAGCTCGGTGTCGCCAACCTGCAGCGCATTACCAATAATATGCTGGATTGGATTGCCCGAGACGGAGCCAACTATGAGGAATTGGAAGAGCTTTACGGACAGGTAGTGGCCCAATGGGGACGCTACACCGGCCATGTTTATAATAACATCGGCGGCATTTACCGAAACGATAAGACCCATGACCAGGAAGGTCCGGTTTATGAATTCGTTCCGGAAGAGAAGCAGCGCAGGGCCATGTACTGGCTGGCTGATTACGGCTGGAATTCTCCCTCATGGATGCTGAACTACGAAGTGCTTGATCGCATCAACGAGAGTTCAGTGGTCGATGACATTCGGAGCCGGCAAACCAGTTTGCTTAATAACGTAGCTTCTCCCCAAATGATGGGTAGACTGATTGAGTGGGATGAACGCAGCGAAGGTGATACTTATACACCCTTTGAACTGATGGATGACCTGCGTGTTGCAATCTGGAAGGAACTGGATGACAACAGTCCGACTATCGACGTTTTCCGCCGGAATCTGCAGAGAGGTTATGTCGAGCGCATGGAATACCTTATGACGGAAGAACCGACCATTCCCCCGCAATGGAGACAGTTCTTCAGTTTAAATGTCGATGTCAGTCAGTCAGACATTCGTCCAATCGTCCGTGAACAGCTTCAGCTACTGCTGGATGATGTGGAAGGTGCTATACGAAGTGCCGGAGACCGTGCCACCCGTACGCACCTCGAAGATATTACCTATCGAATTGAAGAGGTTCTCGATGCGGATGACTAAGCTCCTTTGATATATAATTCATGAAAAGGATTGAAAAGCCCCGGCAAGTGCCGGGGCTTTTTTATTTGTTGTTCCGGACAGTGATCTGGGATCCCATAAGGGACACCTTTGACTGCTGTTTCATATTTGGTGACAGACTTTGCTGCTGTACCACAAAGGTGCGAAAAGTAGCACGGAGGTTCACTAAGGCCTATCCGAAATAGATCGCTGTCAGGCCATTATTTGTTAGGAATAGGCATGATAACCAGGAATACGTGTATAGAACATGACCGCAGAAATTGCAATAAGGCTTTTAAGCGGCCTTTTTTTGGTATTGGCCAACGCCTTTTTCGTCTCCATTGAGTTTGCACTGACCAGGCTGCGACAATTTTCTAAGGATGAAATTAAAGACGATAAAGGTCTTGAGCGAGCTTGGGAGATGACAAAAGAGCTGGAGATCTATTTGACAGGCTGTCAGCTTGGTATCTCTGTTACCAGTATACTGCTTGGTATTGTAGCTGAACCGGCTGTAACCCAGGTATTACGACCCGTCGTGGGTATATTCGGAATTGAAGGACAGGCCTTATCCGCCATTTCAATTGTAGTGGGTATCGTTATCATCAACCTGATCCATAAAATTTGGGGCGAACAATCGCCGACCTATTTGGGTGTAGAGCGGCCCCGGCAGGTTGCCCGATACCTTGCTCCCGGCTTGTACTGGTGGGTTAAGATCACCTATCCATTTATTTTACTGGGTGACGGGCTGGCAAAACAAACTTTACGGCTGTTTAATGTAGAAATGACCCGCTCGTGGGTGGAAGAAGAATCATCACCGGCAGACATTAAAGGCAAGATAGGGGAACTGCTTAAAAGCGGCGGCCTCTCGGAAGATCGGCGTGATGAGGTGGTCAAGGCACTGGAGATAGATGAAATACCGGTTCGAGAGATCATGGTACCCAGAGAGGATATTATTTCTTTGAGCTCACTGAATGATATCAGTGAAAACCTGAACGTGATCCGCAGACACATGCAGAGTCGGTATCCATTGATAGGGGAATCCTTGGAGGACTTCAAGGGACTCTTGTATACATCGGAAATACTTGCCCATATTGAAGAACTGCAGGCCGGTGAAACCACACTGGAAGATTTAAGCCGATCTGACATGACGGTGCCACAAGATCTGCCGGTCAGTGATTTGATTGACCGTTTCCAGCAGGAACACCAGGAACTGGCGCTGGTCAGCAACGATCATAAAATAACCGGCCTGGTTACGCTGACTGATGCTCTGGAAGTCATTGTAGGCAGTGCTGAAGACCCGACGGATCTGGAACTGAGAAATTAAGCTATCCTTAATAAAACATGCCAAGTCTTTTGAGACTTGGCATGTTTTACAGCTAGCTAAAAACTTTTTACATCTGACTGTTGATAAAAGCGGTGCCATTCTATAACCTGTCAACAGTTTATAACTTACACTTCTTATTACTAATTCTATCAAATATATTATGAAGCTGAACGGGATGGCAAAAAAAGGACTTTGGCAATTAGTGTGCTTAATGGTGCTCAGTATGGGTTTAATCTCAGTAGGGAATGCCCAGCAACTGGATATGAAAAAGTTTAAAGACATGGAGCCCAGGAGTATTGGTCCTGCGGGAATGAGCGGACGCATTACTGCAATTGATGTGGTAGAGTCGAATCCCGATATCATGTATGCAGGTTCTGCATCCGGCGGGCTCTGGAAATCTACCAGCGGAGGTGTGGACTGGGAACCCATATTTGATGAGTACAAAGCCGCTTCTATCGGGGCTGTTGATATCCACCAGAAAAACCCCAGCATTATTTGGGTTGGTACCGGAGAGGGAAATCCAAGGAACAGCCAAAGTCAGGGCGCGGGAATTTTTAAAAGCATTGACGGGGGAAGAACCTGGCAGTATATGGGCCTGGAAGAGACCAGGAATATCCATCGCGTGATTATCCATCCCGATAATCCTGAAATTGTATATGCCGGGGTGCAGGGCAATGCCTGGGCGGATACCGAAGAACGCGGTGTCTATAAGACCACCGACGGAGGAGAGACCTGGGAAAAGATACTGTATAACAACACCCGAACCGGTATCGGTGACCTGGTAATGGATCCTACAAATCCGAATAAGCTGATTGCTGCCATGTGGGAGTTTCGCCGCTGGCCCTGGTTCTTTGAATCGGGGGGCGAAGGCTCAGGCTTGTATATGACTCTTGATGGAGGTGAAAGCTGGAAGGAACTGACCTCCGATGACGGACTGCCTGAAGGAGAATTGGGAAGAATGGGAGTGGCTATTGCCCCCAGCAATCCGGAAATAGTGTATGCGATTATTGAATCCAAAGAAAATGCCGTCTATCGCAGCACGGATGGCGGCTATACCTGGGAAAAACGCCAGGAGTTTGAAGAAGACCCTCAAGTAGGTAACCGTCCTTTCTACTATGCTGAAATCTACGTGGACCCATTTAATGAGAACCGGGTGTTCAGCCTCTATACCTATATGTCGGAAAGTATTGACGGAGCCAAGTCATTTGAAAGCCTCTACCCCTATTACAATTGGGTGCATCCCGATCATCATGCATTTTGGCTCAGTGACAAGAGCAAAGGTTTTATGATTGACGGTAATGACGGTGGATTGAATATCACCTATGACGGCGGGGAAAACTGGCGATTTATCCAGAATATCCCGGTTGGGCAGTTTTACCATGTGAATGTAGATATGGAGATACCCTATAATGTTTACGGCGGCATGCAGGATAACGGATCCTGGCAGGGCCCGGCCTATGTATGGCGTGCCGGCGGCATCAGAAATGCCTACTGGGAAGAGCTCTATTTCGGCGACGGATTTGATGTTATAATTGATCAAAGTAATCCGCGCTATGCCTATGCCATGTCGCAGCAGGGGAATATCGGACGTGTTGACCGGCAGACCGGCAGCGCACGATTTGTGAAGCCGACTCATCCCGAGGGAGAGCAACTGCGTTTTAACTGGAACTCAGCCGTTAATTTTGATCCTTTTGATGAAGAGACAATCTATTTTGGCAGCCAGTATGTCCACAAAAGCACCGACCGCGGAGAAACGTGGGAGATTATTTCGCCGGACTTGACTACCGACGATCCCGAGAAGCAGAGGCAGCATGAAAGCGGCGGTTTGACCATGGATGCTACGGGTGCGGAGAACTTTACGACCATTCTAGCGATTGAACCGAGTCCGCTGGAGCAGGGCCTTATCTGGGCCGGTACGGATGACGGAAAAGTGCACATTACTCGAGATGGAGGTGATAGCTGGACCGACCTCACGCGAAACCTTAAAGGCGTACCGGAAGGTAGCTGGGTAGGGCAGGTGAAGGCTTCGAACTTCAATCCCGGCGAAGCAGTGGCTGTAATCAATAATTACCGGCGCGGCGACTGGGGCGTTTATGTCATGCGGACAACCAACTATGGAAAAAGCTGGACTAATATCGCCAAAGATAAAGGCATGGAAGGGTACGCGCTTTCCTACGTGCAGGATCCGGAAGAAGAGAATCTTGAATTTGTGGGAACCGAGCTTGGGCTTTATGTGAGCATAGACAAAGGCAATACCTGGACGAAGTGGACCAACGGATATCCGACGGTCTCCACTTACGATATGGTCATTCATCCCCGCGAGCATGACCTGGTTATCGGCACCTTCGGGCGTTCGTTCTGGGTGCTGGATGACCTTCGTCCACTGCGCGATCTGGCGGCTAATGGAGCGGATGAATTGAATAATGCCATCAAAGCCTTTGAAACGCCCGATGCCTACCTTGCTGAGATGCGACAGGCTGCAGGAACCCGATTTGCAGCGGACGCCATGTTTTCCGGAGATAACCGGCCAGACGGCGCACGCCTGACCTATTCAGTGAACAGCGAAGCTTTAGCCGGTGAGGAAGAAGACAAGGAGAGCGAGGCTTCAAAAGGTGATTCCGGTAAAAAAGAGAAAGAAAAGGTAAAAATTGAAATCTTTGATGCTTCCGGCAATAAAATAAGAACGCTGGAAGAGACCCCCGACCAGGATGGCATCAATAGAATGACCTGGGGGCTGGAGCGCAAAGGTGTCGAAAATCCTAGCCGAAGCCTTCGCCAGCCGCGAGATTCGGAACCCGGTGGAAGAACCGTGCTGCCCGGAACATATAAAGTAAAGTTTTCATACGGAGAATTTTCTGATTCTACCATGGTGATTGTGAAGACCGATCCGAGAATTGAAATGCCGATATCAGCCCTGCGTGAAACCGCCGAGCTGCGTTCGGAACTGGATACGCTCCGGTCACGACTGGCAGATGCCACCACCTTGCTGGCGGAGGCCAAAGAGATTGTAGAGTTTAACGAAAAGCTAGTTGAAAATGACAAGAGAAGTGAGGAGGAATTGAAGTCTTTCAAAGAAGCGAATGAAGAGATCAAAAAACAGATCACCGCGCTTCAGGATAGTGTTTTTGGTGAGGAAGATGACCGGCAGGGCATTACAGACAATCCAAATATCACCGTAATGAACCGGATATATGCTCCATTCAGATACCTGGGCAGCGATTATAATGGTCCCGGCGAAACGGAACGCAACCTGCTGCGCCTGGCCAGGGAAGCGGTGAACGGAGCCATTGCCGAAATCAACAGCTTCTTCGAAGAGCAGTGGCCGGCCTACCGGAGTACCGTTGAAGAGGCGAATTTAAGTCCCTTTAAAGAGTTTACGCCTGTGGAAATGGATGAATGACGAGTAAAAAGTAATGAGTAACGAGTAATTAGTAGAAAGTAAAAAGTCGAAGGTAGAAAGATAACCTACAGTTACTCTCTACTCTCTACTCCTTACTCCAATTTTTCTATTTCCCGCCGTCGTCTGTATATTTACAGGTAGTTTAAAAGCAATCCTTATGCCATGGAACCCATTGTTGAATTTTTCAGTGATGTGCCCACCGTCTTTCGGGCCGGTATACTAATCGGCGGAATATTTATATTTTGGGTGATGGAGGGCGTATTCCCCCTTTTTGAGTTCCGTTACCGGAAAGTTCAGCATGCTTTCAAGAATCTTGTACTTACCGGTTTTTTTGTACTGATTGGCCTGGGCTTTGCCGGTTTGTTGCTTTGGTCTTCCAATTACGTTACGGCAAGCGGATTCGGAGTTTTGCAGTGGATCAGCATGCCGCTGTGGCTGCAGTGCATCGTGGGCGTCATGCTGCTGGACTTTTTTGGAGCCTACCTGATTCACTGGATTGAGCATAAGGTTAAAATCCTGTGGAAGTTTCACCTGGTGCACCATACCGATACTACCGTAGACGTCACTACCGGACTGCGTCATCATCCCGGCGAAGCCGTATTCCGAATGCTATACACGATACTGGGCGTTATCGTAGCCGGTGCTCCCATCTGGATTGTCTTTCTTTACCAGAGTATCTCAGCACTTTTTGCTCATATCACGCACGCCAATATTCAGATGCCGAAGAATATAGATCGTACCCTTTCTTATGTATTTATTACACCGTTAATGCACAAGGTTCATCACCACTATACCCAGCCGCTCACCGATACCAACTACGGGAATATCTTTGCAATCTGGGATAGGCTATTCGGCACTTTCGCTGAAGTTGAAGACATCAAAGAATTGCGATACGGCATTGATACCCACATGGATCCGGAAGAAAATGACCGTCTTGGCAACCTGCTTAAAATCCCATTTCAGGAGTACCGTCCGCCCAAAGGCGCGAAGTTTGATGATTATGATTTGACTAGTGATGAGTGATGAGTAGGGTTTGCTTGGTTTGGAGTGGAGTGTTTTCCTACAGATTTTTGGAATACGGAATTCAGAATACAGGAGTCAGAATTCTGAATACTTCGAAATATAGTTTTTGCTCTTTCAGGATTTATAAGCAAAATATAAAAATATGGGTCATCCCGGACCTTGTTCCGGGATCTCATAAGGGCTCTTTATCCGAAGAAGGTACATCTCGATACAAATAAATAATCCATACAAATAAATAAATTTCCGAATTCTAGCGGCTCTAATTACAGTTCTGAGGGAGTTATATTCCCGATTATAGAGTAGTTAATTTATTAAGATTGGCATTCGCGGAGTACATATTTTAGGTGCCTGTTAGTCCTAAATTGTACTAAATGCAACCACTTTTAACGGGAGCAGAGCTCCCTTCAAACACAGCTAATTTACTCTTTTCCAATCTCCAACTTCTAACCTCCAACCTCAATATTCTGACTCCTGACTCCTAAATCCTGAATTCTACTTACTCACCACTAATCCTATCCCATACAATACTCAGCAGAAACCCTACCGAAACTACGACACCGGTACCGAGGGGATTGAGCCACAGGTATTCTATGGTTTTTTCAAATCCTTGAGGAATGTTGCTCCAGGGCATGATAAACTGGTAGACCCCGGTTTCCGGGTTGTCATAGAGACGGTCGAAAATGAAGACGGAACTCATTCCGCAAATCAGTCCGGTGAGGGCCCCGAACCCGTTGGCCTTCTTTACCCAGAGCAGCAGGATGAATACGCCAAGGATGGAACCGTAGAAATAGCTTCCCACTTTATTGACCAATTCAATGATAGAGCGAGTTTCACCCAGCGCCAGCGCGGCAAGGGTGGCCAGGAGCCCCCAGAATAGAGTAACGGCACGTGAGGATTTCAGGTACCAGGCTTCGCTGCGTTCGTTTTTATTGAGCCTTTTGTACCAGTCTACAATAAATACCGTAGAGAGCGCATTGAGCTCGCTGTCAATGCTCGATAAAGCCGCGGCAAAGATACCGGCTATAATCAGTCCGATGACGCCTATAGGAATCTCATTTAGTATGAAATAGGGAAAGATATAATTGGTATCGTTGATGCTCGATTGTGTGATACGCTCCTGCCGCTGCTGTTCCTTATCGCGAATTTCATTTAGGTAGTTATCGGCTTCTACAAAAGCTTGCGCATGCTTCTGGTTTTTATTCTCAAGCAAGTCCCTGGCGGCTTCCTTACGCTCGAGGTAGGCTGCCTGGTATTCCTGTTCCAGCAGTTCCCCGGCAACAATTTCTGAATTTTGTGCGGCATCGGGCTCAATGGACCTGAAGGTGAGCGGGGCGGGGCCAAAGATATAGAAGACATAGAGCATGACTCCCAGGAGCAGGATAAAGAACTGCATGGGAATTTTGGCATAGGCAGTCAGCAGCAGAGACTTCCGGGCATCTTTCAGGGATACTGCGGTAAGGTACCGTTGAACCTGGCTCTGGTCGGTTCCAAAATACGAGAGCATGAGAAAGAGCGCTGCAATAACCCCGGTCCAAATATTGTACTTCTCGCTGATATCGAAATTCAGGTCCAGGGCATCGAGTTTGCCTAAGGTGCCAGCCAGGTAGAATGAGTCGGAGAGGTTGACATCCGGCGGCAGGCTGGTGATGATCCAGTAGAATGAAAATATGAGGCCGAATAACATCACGGTCATTTGCTTGACATCGGTATGAATCACGCCGGATATTCCTCCAACCATGGTATAAAAAGTTGCCGTGACGCCGATGATGAGGATCGTCGGTGCCAGGGGGAAATCAAGCAGCAGTGCCAGTACGTATGATGGCGCAGCGATAATGATACCGAGGCCAAGGCCTCGTGAAAATAGGAAGAGCAGGCTTGTAAAAAGGCGGGTTTTGAGCCCGAAGCGCTCTTCAAGCACTTCATAGGCGCTGAAGTTTTGCAGCTTATCGAAAAAAGGGACCAGCGTAACGCAGAGTATGATCATGGCAAAGGGAACAGCCAGGTAGATTTGCACAAATCGCATGTCTTCTACATAGGCCTGTCCGGTAGTACCAATAAAGGTAATGGCGGAAGCCTGGGTTGCCATAACCGAAAGCCCCATCGCCCACCACGGCATGGAGCGGTTTGCCAGGAAAAAGCCCTCGATATTACTTGACTCTTTCCCATGCCTGGTCCCATCCCATATAGTATAAGCCAGGAAGGCTATCAGTATTACCCAGTCTATCCAGTGCATAGGTTTTAAATGGGATTGTTAAACAGGAAGGTGAAGATACCCAGCAGGATGATATATAGAAGCCCGAGAGAGAATACGAACCAGTAGGTTTTTGGGCCGATTTCTTTTTTCGATTTATTATCTTCCATATGGATGTTGAAGTAGTTGGGAAAATCTGTTTATTGGATACAGGATCCTTTTATTCCGGAACATTTTCTTCAGTTTTCATTTGATTATATAAGAATCCGTTTGAAATACCAATTTGTTTAGGGCTAAGATGAAAAGTTTAAGTACATGGTGGGTTGTATATCTTAT
>DATFJD010000500.1:0-17160 GCA_035269475.1 Halalkalibaculum sp. | reverse complement strand
TCACCGAGGTAAATACCGGAGACCCATTTTCCTGAATATCCAGTTGAACTCTGTAAAGATAGGCCGGCAATCCCGAAAAGTCCGACAATCCCTGTACGGTAAATTCATCACTGCCACTGGCATCCGCATCGGCGGTGTAGTCAATTAGAAAGGCATCATCTGCATCAGAAACAGCCGTTCCTTTGGAGGGATCCTGCACAATGGTAATGGATTGCTCATCCATACGTAAATCACTGATTCCAGGCAGCTCAACATCAGTCAGCTCATTAATATGCGCCACCACATCCAGCTCTGTTTCAACACCCGCTTCTACTGTGAAGGGAGCATTAAGCAATTCACTAAATGTAATACTACCCAGTACCGGCGGTGAATAGGTCCCGTCCACACTCTGCACGGTGTATCGAAACTCCAAGGCAAAATTCTGCGGATCCGGCAACGGCGAGGGGTGTTCATAGAACAGGGTTCCCTCTTCCAGGCTCTGAATACCATCGGGATCGGAAAATTCCAGAAACTCAATCGTTGCCGGAACGATGCCACCATTGTACATGACGTGCCTGGTAAGATCAAATTCAGGTGAAATCCCTTCACCGATAAACTGAAAGAGATTGTCCGTGGTAAAATTAGATGCCTCAACAATATTGACCGTTACCGTGGCGGTATTGGACACGTTGCCTTCGGTATCGCTGACCCGGTAGGTAAAGCTGTCGGACGTCTCGGCTGTGGCGGCATTCAGCCGGTAAATCAACACTCCCGGAGATTCCAGAACCAGATCGTCGGCATGGGAGGGCGCATCTATAAGTTCAATGGAAGTCAGATCAATCGGAAAATCACCCTCCTGATCATTCAGCGTTACATAGATGTAGGAATCCCCCCCATTGCGTACATTGAATTCATCATCGTTGACTACGGGCGCCCCCTGTTCAAGCACAAATACGGTAAATGTATGTTCATCGGCTACTACTCCATCGCTTACCTGAACGGTAAACGGGTACTCTCCGGCCTGCCCCCCATCCGGTGAGAAACTGAACAATCCCTCGGCAGTAATCGATGCGTTGGCCACGTCTCCGCCTTCGCTCAGCGCAAACGTCAACTCATCACCGTCGGGATCTTCCGCTTCAAACTGTAATGTGAATTCCTCCCCCTCGGTTACGGTTTCTTCGTCTATGACAGAGGTTAAGACGGGGGGAGTATTTTCCGCAATGTCCAACTGCACTTTATAGATGGCAACCGGCAAATCGGAGAAGTCAGACAAACCCTGAACGGTAAATTCATCACCGCCGCCGGCATCTTGGTTGGCTGAATAATTAATGAGGAATGCATCCTCCGGATTCGAAACAGCCGTTCCTTTGGCGGGATCCTGCAGAATGGTGATGGATTGCCTATCCATACGGAAATCACTAATTCCCAATAGATCATCCTCGGTCAGATTGTCAAAGTGCTCCACTACATTCAGTTCTGTCTCTACGCCCGCATTCACCGTAAAGGGAACATTCACCAGCTCGCTAAAGGTCAGCCAATGAGTGACCGGAGGGGAGTATGTTCCGTCCACACTCTGTACGGTGTAAACATAGCGGAATTCAAAAAATTCAGGATCCGGCAGGGGAGACGGATGCTGATAAGTCAATATCCCGTTTTCAATGTTAATAACAGCACCTTCGGAATCTGAGGTTTCAAGCAGCTCAATCGTGCTTTCGTCAATCCCGAAGGGATAGATCGTGAAGTCGGTCAAATCGATCTGGGGAGTCACCCCTTCACCGATGTACATGTTGTGAGAGCTGTCTGTTGTAAAATCAAACGCTTCAATAATATCTATCTCAACCGTTACTTCATTGGAAACATTTCCTTCGGTATCGCTGACCCTGTAGGTGAAACTGTCGGCCGTCTCGGTTGTTGCGGCATTCAGCCGGTAAATCAACACTCCCGGAGATTCCAGAACCAGATCGTCGGCATGTGCCGGCTGGGAGACAATTTCAATGGATCCCGTGTCGATAGGGTGGTCACCCTCTTCATCATTCAACAAGACATAGATATATGAATCTCCATCGTTCCTTACCTTGAATTCATCATCGTTGGCCACCGGAGACGTTTGTGCATACACGGCTGCCGGTACCGACATACAGAGCAGACCGATCATCAGCCAAAATATCCTGGTCGCCCGAATGTGAACACCCGGCCGGCCGGAGCCTGTATCGGTCTGTTCCTGTAGGGATTTTTGAACCGATACCATATCTCTGGTTAAACTATCGGCATGAGTGTGAACTGTTTTTTCCATCACTGACCTCCTGTTGCCTGTGCTGCCTCGCCCGGACGACTTTCGTTGGTTGATGTATCATAAGCCCGCACACGGTACCACATACCGCTACTTCCTTCAGGATCGGTAAATTCTGTCTCTTCGACCAAGCCAGAATGAATCTCCTCATATACTCCGGTAGCAATCTCGGAACGGAATACCCGGTATCCGGCCAGATTGCTGTCCGGTACAGGTTCCCACCGCACCTCTACAACTCCTTCTTCAAGAACAGTGGCCCGAACATTACGTACCGTCCGGGGAATCCCTGCAGCACGGACAAACACTGTGTCGGGCACCGAATGTTCGCTGACGTTTCCAAACTCATCCACGGCCGTGACCGCGTAGATATAGGTTTGGCCGTGTTCAACCGATTCATCCTCCCAGGAAAGCTCCGGAGCGGGAAGTTCCCTTATGAGGTTAAAATCGGCACCTTCATTTTTCCTGAAAATCTGATAATTATCTACATATAGATCAGAAACCGGATTCCAATTTAACTGCACACGAAATCCGCCCTCGTTAATCCCCCTTAGATTTTGGGGAGCATCCGGAAGTGTTGTTTTTGGAACAGACACTTCGGCTGTAAGCGCCCGGCTGGCAAACCGGTCGCCATTGTAAGCAATCAGGCGGTATTCGTAGTTCGCACCTTCGTTTAGTCCAGAACCATTATGTCCTTCATCGATAAAACGGCGTGTGAATAATGAATCGGGTGTAATTTGAACGGCAGCGTCCTCGGGCACACCGGCGCGAAGTTCCACGCGTAAAATGACCCATCCCGCAAAATTTTCTGGCATCTCCGGTGCCTCCCATGCAAGTTCCACTCGGCCGTCTTCCAGTACCTCAGCTTCGAACCGGTCGGCCGGAGGGGGCGGATTAAAGACCGGCCTATGGACCATTGCAGCATTGCTGGGTTCGCTTTCCAGCCCGGCCTGCGACACCACACTCACGCGGTAAAACCAGAGTTCTGTTTCCCCGCTCTGTCCCGCCAGAGAATCCACATAGCTCGTTTGATTCACCGGCAATGGGTCATCGGTCAGGCGTTCCATCGGAGCCTCTTCACCGGTACTTTCTGCACGATAGATATAGTAACCTGACGCTTTTGGTTCCGTGGCCCTCGGCCAGGTAATTACCGGATAGCCATCCTCGTTTTCGAAACCCTCAACAGCGGAGAGAAAAGATGGAGGGGTATTGTCTGTCACTTCTATGGTAACCGTTTCCCCGCCCCGGCTGACCTGCCCGGCGATATCCACGGCAACAATTTCATAAGTATAAGACCGGCCTGTCTCCGCAACTGTAATTTCATAGTCGAACTCCTCCTCCGCCTCATTTCGAATGATGACATCGGAATGAACCTTTCTCCGTTCGTCTTCTTCATCTATCTCAAAGATTTCAAAGCGGAGCACCTTGTCGTCCTGTCCCGGCGACGGTGACGGGTATTCCCATTTAAGGGTCACATACCGGTCTTCATGTTCTGCCCGGGGATTCATCGGAGGTGCCGGCTGGATAGGTGTCAGTTCGGCTTCATAGGTAAACGTTTCCATGATGGGATCATCAAATTCATCAAGTACTTCCAGCGTATAGATTACAGTTTGCATAGGTTCAGCCACCTGATCAACCCACAACCGCCCGAGTGCTCTGGCAGCTCTGTGGTAGAGAAAAGTCGTCATCATTCCGGTGGCCTGTTCATTTCGAAGGATGTACAGAATTTCCCTGCCATCCGATGCACTGCTCAATGTAGCTCTCAGATCCCAGTAAAGCGGACCAAGCGCGCCCCGCAGCTCCGCTTCGCTGGCCACCGGGCGGACCGGGTCGGCATTGAGCCGCTGATTGGCCTGTTCTCCGCTTCCGGCAGGCCGCCGATAGATATTATATTTGTAACCCAGAGGGAGTGTGGCGGTGTGGAACAGATATACCGTTCCATCTTCTGTAACAGCGGTACGGAACTCTGGTTCATCCATAATCTGTGCGGAAACTGTTTCCGCATACAGAAACAGGGCAAAAATCATAGCCTGCAGAACCAGTAACTTTATTTGTCTGTTATTGAGACGTGCTTCTTCCATAATAGATTGTTTCGGTTGTGGTTTGACCGGCTCCGTCGGAAACCCGCACACTGATGCGAAGCCGTCGCCCCCAATAATCGTTATTCAAGTCCGAGAAATAGAGATCTATTGAATCCTGGAAATTAGGAATCACTTCATATTCCCCCCCGAGTTGGGTCCAGGGCAGCAATACTTCGTCTGTATCATCGTCCTCCACCCTGAACTCGGCCAAACTGAATCCGGTGGCATTCGGCTGAATACCTCTCACATTCACACCGAGCAGGTGTTCGGACTGCCGTCTGTATTCAACATATGCTGAAACACCAAATTCCGGAATAGGGGGTACTGTCAGATCAATTTCTGCAGATTGTTCGGTTTGAAGACCCGCCCCATTCGTAGCTGTAATGTTTAGCAAAAACTGCCGCCCGCCGAGGCGAATGCCTTCTCCGGGTAGCCGCAAAGTTTCATAGACGGAGCTACCAGGCGCATTCAGTCCACCCCGTTCGAGAGTACTCTCCACAATAACTTCACCATTTACGGAATCAACCAATTTAAACTCAACGCTTGCAACGCCGCTTCCCGGGTCGTGCAATCCTTCAAGCATAATTTCGAGCCACTCTCCATAGTGTGCATCGTAGTTCAAAAAATTGGTTTGATATTGATAGGAGATTTGTCCTTCTACAGGTGGTGTTATATCATCAAATTCAATCGGCATGCCCTCCAGAGACATCACAAGCTCATCGGAAGTAAGTCCCTGCTGGTTCACCGAACGGACTATCAGATAGAGAGGATGATGAGTTTCGATTTGAGACCAATCCAGATCCCTCAAAACAAAACCGGGTGCCAGATCACCCTCCGCCATAATATCGTACTGCCCGGCCGGAATATCGGTCACGGTTCCTTCCGGGAATGGCCGCATAATTACAAGATTCTCCAGGCTAACCGTACCGAACGGAATGTATCCCACAGCATACTGGTATCCCGTGACCGGTACTTCCCTGTCTGATGCGGGATAGCTCTCCCACAGCAACGGTTCTCCCTCATGGATACCCAGACGAAGGATACCTGCATATGGCCGGGTCCTGTCCTGCATGGGGGGTTGTGATTCGGAACTCAGATTACTCCGGCTACGGGCATAATTTTGAGCCCGTACATGGACATACCAAGGTTCCGAATAGAGAGCAGCCGGGAGAACTCCTTCGGTCTGCTGTCCGGCTTCTACCGTCATTCTCGCATTTGCTTCATTTTCAAATGCACGATTGGGATTTTCTTCGGTACCTGCAACAAGGTGATAGGCAAAAATTCCAGATTCCGGATCGACCACTTCGGGCCATACGACACGGACTTCCGAGGATTGCGCTTCTTCCGGAGTTGCGGCTTCGAACCGGGCGGGCCGATCATCACGGAAGCCGATAATCTCTCGTTGTTCAGCTTCTGCCATTGCAAATTCCTGAACTTCTACCTCCACCTCACCGTTTTCGAATACCGGCGGGGTGGCGTCGAAAGTAAAGCGCAGCACACCCGGTTCGCTCTCCATACCAAAAGCATTTATGGCCCGCACGTACAATTCGTATGTGCTACCGTGCTCTAGCGGAGAGCTTTCGAAGTACCCGTGAAAGCTTTGTTCGATTTCTTCACCAGACTGAATCCGTGAATAAAGATTCCACTCTTCGTCGGTACCCAGCAGATCGGCCCAATAACCTGTAATCGGGATGCCATTTGGAAGTTCAGTAGTGGTCTCTACCGGTGTCCACCCCACCAGCCACTCTCCTTCCGGTGATGCCGTATTCCTGATGGCATATTCGTACTCAAGCGCGGTTTGTACCTGCATCTGCTGGATCGCCGTAAAGGGGATGTACTCACTGTTTATGATATAATCTTGGCCTTCAAACTCTCGCACGGGGGCATCCAAGCCGGGGGCCGGCGGTGCTTCTACATCCGGATTTACATCGGTAACCGGTCCCGGTACACCATCTTCATACCTCTCTCCGCTTCCAATCTCGAAAGACGCCCGCTCCGTATTAAATGTGGTGACGGTACCGGCAGGACCCCGCACAGCAAATTCAAAAGCATAATTTGCTTCGTTTTGATTAATCTGACCTGGGAACAGGTAGCGAGAAAACTCCGTCTGTGTGCCGGTAGAGAGCAAGATTTCGGGGCGGAATCCGTCTACCGGTATCATACGCACCACATTCTGTCCCAACCGGCCGGAGGGATGGCCGGCTTCCCAGGTTACTTTTAGGTGATTGGTCCGTTCAAATAGGTATGACTCGGTAGAAACGGATTCAATAGAAGGGGCCTTTAGCAGGTTGGCCCAATTCCTGCGCTCCTCAAGCAGGCTGCTTCGTTCCTCTTCGGTCAAGTCCTGACCAGCCCAGTCGATATAGGAATCATAAAGTGAGATATGTTCTTCCACCATCTTGCTGAGAATCGCATACATGCGGCCCATCTTGCGTACAAGTGCGCTGTAGCCCGGCAGTAGTTTTTCCTCCAGAAAGTCGTCGTGTTCGACCCGAAGCCGGTTGAATTCATCCCGGTTCCAGTTCATATAGGGTAAATAACTATAGATTAGAACGCTGCCCCAGAGATTCGAATGCTGTCTGCCGGCCATATTGATCAAACCTACAAAACGCCCATTAGGACCGTTGTCTCCCAAACTTACAATTTCATTCATCACGCTTTCAAAATCGCTCACACTCTGCTCCAGTTCTCCGGTCTGCCGCAGCGAGTCTTGCTCCATGGCCAGTTCCAATACGAGGGCATACTGGTTCACTGCATGTTCGATTGCCGCACGGGTTTGATGCGGATTTGCCTGTACCGACGAATTTGGGTAGAGCTGATCTGCAACGATGCTGTAGGCATCCCTGAGAAACCGGTAATTGTTCTGAGCTGGATCCCACCCCGCAATTTCCCGGTAACGTCTTTCAAGGTACCTCCCATACTCATAGGAATCCTTATGGAACGACATTTGCCGGGCATAGTATTCAGAGATCTCATCAAAGGGAATCAGGGTTTCCTGTACCAGGGCGTTAAGCTCCTGCATGCCGCTGATATAAGCAGACACAACCTGGGCATTGGATTCCAGTAACTGCCGGTACTGCTCTGCGAGCTCGTCCATTTGATCAAAACTATTTTGAAGAAACTGCGTGCGATTCTCTTCAAGGGTTTCATCTACCACAAACTCGTAAGGACCTGAACTGGCCAGCGGCGACTGCAAGGAACCCTCAATCATTCCTCCCGGCAGACCGGGCTCATAGGATTGATCCATCTCTGCCAGTTGGCCCGAGATTTCATCAAACTTGATATTCAGGTTTCCGAGGGCACTATTCACCTCATCTTCCGAGGGCAAGTCTGCTGGGCGTTCCGGCTGATTTGGAGCGCGCACAATCACGTCAGCCAGCTCCTGAAACGTTTCAGCATGATAGTTCCAGGCTGCCGGGCGAATCGATCTCGAACCCTGGTCGCGCAGGGAGATGTCATACGTATTCCTTTCCAGATCGATCATCCGGATGCTGTATTCCTCGCGTGCAGCCGAAGATAGACTTCTCAGATTAATTCCTGCCTGCTGCAACTGGGCTTCACTCAGTCTTACATCGGCAATTTTCGCGTTCATAATTTCGGACTGGAGTTCTATAGCCTCCCTTAACATGTTATCAGACTTGTTTTTGGAGCTGGCGATCAAATCCTCATACTCTTTTTTCCGGCCCAGGCCGCCACGGAATTTTGTCCCGCTCCCGTCTTTCCGTATCGAAACCCAGGCATTTACATCCCCCGTATACACATACCGCACACTTATGTATCCGCCGCCCTGTACGAATACCAAAAAATCTCCCCGTTCGACAATCAGCGCTCCCTCAACGAAGACACCGGCTTTCGCCAGGCCGCCTGCCACTTCAGCTTTTAGGTTGAACCTCGTATAAACCCCGAGATTCTGAGTTGCACTGTAGTACCAGAATGAAAATTCGGCGGTGCTTTCCACAGAGATCACAGAAACGTCAAATGAGATTCTACCCCTCAGATTTACTAACATACCCGATTTATTCACGGTGAAATCACCGGATAAATCGACAAAATTTATTAGGGTCAGTTTTACATTTCCGTTAGCACCCCAAAGCACTTCACCGGAATCGACCTGCCCCTGGAGAAAAAAGTCGAAATTGGAACTTCCGTTCACAACCGGATACTCCACTTCGGTTTTCATCCCTCCCTGTAGCATTAAATTGTTTCTCCATCCTGCTGTGAGATACATTCCGGTTTTTAGTGTACCCGGTGCATTTGGCCGGCCCACCTGTTCCAACAAGTGGGCATTCACATCCAGATTGGCAAAGGCATCCGTCAAGATGAGCATGGCATTGCCGGTTGCTGCAAAGCCGGCTGTTGGATTTCCGGCTATCCCCACCTGTCCATATAACATGATGGCAAACAGAAGGTCATCCGTCTCCGGGAAACCGTTTGGATTGTTATAGCTGAAATCGCCGGTCAGTTCATTTAACAGGGTTTCGACCTGTCGCAGGTCAGACGCCATAGGACGGTAGAAAAAGCCCGCTCCCATTCCGGTTAAAAAGACGGCGTTTGTCGCCCCGATGGGAGCAAAAAGATCCAGATAGAGTCCGGTTCCCGCTGCAAAAATCCCGAAACTGAGCTCTCCTTCCCATTTGCGCACGGCTCCGTATACGCCAATGCCAAAGTTCTGCATGTTAGCCACCCCGCCAACATCAAGAGCGAAGTCACCGCCTGTTCCAATCGCAAGATTAAAATTCGCCCAGATGCTCGCTGCCTCGCTCAGGGTTATCCGCGCGTCCTGTATGGAGAAGAAGATCTCATTATTCATGTTCTCGTAGTAGAGAACCCTTTCTACTCCGCCTTCAAAAGAGCCTCCACCCATAGTGATGCCGACTTCGGTAAGGCTCAAATAACGTTTCACGTCTCTGTAGTCGGTACTTGTGAACGGTACACCGTCTTCGGTTTTGTCCTGTACCACGACGGGCATCTGAACCGGAGGCCCGTTTGACTCCTGCTCTTCAAATGCAAATCCGCCTACACTCAGAGATATAATTCCCTCTACCGATAACGAAAACGCCCCGGTCGGCCGGCCGAAGTCGGTGATACCACCTGCGCCAAACCGGAAGCCGTCGTAACCCATGCTACCCGAGACTTGTGAAAGCGTCAACCCGGCGTACCCCCCGATTTCCACTTCAAAAACAGTTGGATCATTAATGCGTACAGATACCAGATCTATATTGAAAAATCCTGCGACAAATGAGAATAGCGGATCTTCTCTGGTACCGGAGACATCTACATGATATGCGAGATTATCTCCGAAGGTATGGCTGATGCCGTAGCGGTTATCAAGGCTGGATGCTTTACCGAAGTGAATGATTCGCTTATTACCTTCCGGATCAACGCTCTGGGTTGTATCGGAAGGTGTGGTATTCTGATTGTTTTGAGAATCTGTTCTTATAGTGTTGTTTGTTCCCGTATTGTTATCTGGGTTGGCCTTCTGCCGATTCACATGGACCGCAAAAGATCCCTTGAGTACTGTGTTCACGGGTTGCAATACGTTATAATCTACTTTCACACCGGTGGTCTGCACGGTCGCAAAGCCGGGTATGGCATTTTGATATTCGAACCCGGGCTCGTTCGGTTGCTTCAATTCCGGCCATTCGTTCCTATCGAGAATAAATTCGAGATCCGTCTTTTCGATCACATTACCGTTTGCATCGATAATAAACCCAAAGCGGTTTCCATCGTTGCTGCCCGGAGCCGGAGAGGTTTTTCCCGGCATGGGAATGTGGATACCGCCTGCTGCCGTAAGCAAAAACTGTTCTGATCCCTCATGCTCCTTAAAACCGACCTGAATCCCATCAAGCCAGAAAAAATCTCCCAAAATTGTTATTATCTCTCCCCCCAGAAGATTTTCGTCTCCGCTTTGCAGGGCGAATGAACCGTCGGTACTAACAATCAGTCCATTAACCTCGAAGGGTTCATTATCCTGGACTCCCTGCGAGCGCGCTTTTTGAATATTAGTCATGAGGTGACCGTTGAGGGTCAGGTCGATCAGTCCGTTCTCAGCATCGTAATTTACTCCGGGATCGTCCACCGTAAGGGTAAGGAACTCTCCAAACAGGGAGATTTCCTGTTCTCCGCCTGCCGCCTCAATTTCAACGCCGTCACTGCCTATATATAGTCGCCCGACAGAAAATTGAAACTGGCTGCCCAGCTCCGGAAAGGTGAGCGTTCCTGAGAATTCAGTACTGAAATTGTTGTCATCAGCTGTAATTTTGAGTGGCACATCGGGTGATTGTTTAAAGCCAGCCTGATACAAAGGAATCAATTCACGGGAAAGGTGAGACAGATCTGCAGTAAATTTCCAGGAGCGATCATCTTGCTGAAAGGATGCATCGAGGTGAATCGCAGAAAGCTTACCGCCGGAATTACGAATAAACCGGCTCCTGAAATCTCCCGAAAACCGAAACCGCAGTTCTCCCCCAGTTTTTATTTCGGCACCAAAAAGATCCATTCCTGCTGGTATGGCATCTGTGTTGGCCCGAACCAGCGGAGTCAGATCATCAGTATTGGAGAGCCGGGTGCCGGAATAGTTACCAAGGGTAAGGTCCACTGGTTCAAACCCGTTAGCTGAAAACGTAAACATTGTATCAATTCCCAGTGGATCTTCAGATATACTTTGAGGCAAAACAAGCCCGATTGAGGCGCGCAGCGCATAGCTTCCGCCATCCGTCTGACTATATAAGATTTTTGTAACTTCCAAAGGCAGACCATAGCTTTCAAGAAGCAAGGGGTTACCGGAAAGATCAAGATCAATCTGCCCCCCGGTTATCTCATAGCTGGTGGGATGAATTGTAACATTGATCTCCGCATCTATTTCGGGTTGGCTTCCCTCATCTCCAAACCCGGCAAGAACTAGTCGAACAGTTCCTCCTTCCGGGGTTTGCATCCGCAGGGATCCACCGGAACCATCTTCCGTAATCTCCACCATCTGCTGATCTCCTTCCTGGAGTATCAGATAGGCAATCTCTTCGCTTGGAAGTCCCAGCCGTGCGGGCAGGTCGGTTTCAACGACCGGTTCCTCAAATGTAAACCCGTTTCGATCGATATATCCAATTCCACCAGTTTCACTGGTGAGATCGATCTGGCCGGAGCAGACGTTAAAAGGCGAAAAACAGAGGGTAAAGTTGTTGAATTCGGTATCAATTTCACCATCGACGATTCCCTCAACACGTGCATATGCTGCGGTGGCTTCTTCAAGCACCATTCCTTCCCTGGTGATCCGCTGCCCCGTAGGAAGAACCAGCAGCGCGCTGTTTTCATCCCCGTCATCCAAACCTGATTTGGCATTTACCGACCACTTGTAAGGAGAAACACTTGCCTGAAGTCCAAAACTTCCCAGAATTTCAGCTTCCCCTTCGAGAATTTCTCCCGTTCCCAAATCCAGCAGAAGTTCTGTAAACCGTGCCTCTGTCTGCAGACTGCCGGTCTCCAAACTGCCGGTGCCGTCCAGTTGCATGCCTACGGGTGTAAGCACGGAGGTATCAACACCAAACGAAAGTACAGATGCTGAGGCCGGATAATGCCAGGTCAGGTCAGAAAATTCAGCATTGAGCGCAGCTATCTCACCGGTTAGTACATTTAATTCAAGTGTTCCGGAGCCGTCTGCACCCTCGAGCCAGTTGTTGGTCAGGCTGCCGGTAACTTCTCCTCCTGCTACAACCGTTTGAGTTCCTTCTGCAACGCTAAAATCCACAAATCCCTTGCTCAGTTGTAAAGACACAGCATTCAAATCGAACGTCTGACAGAGACCAATCCCCTCCTCCCTTCCATCAAAAAAACTATTGGGAGTCAGGCTCAGAGTGAATGTTTCTGGTGCACACGTCTCCGCTTCGCCAGCAAACAGGTCGGGGGCATGGAGTACGGCATTCATATCAATATCTACACCCTGGCTGTCGCCCTCGCGGTAGAACAAGCCGGTAACCTCCAGCACCCGGATGCCGGAAGTCCCGTTTAAGATCACCCTGGCGCCGTCTCCCGGCAGGCTATATGGAAGAAGCGACCCGCTGATCAATCCTCCTTCGAGCTCGGCGTTCTGAAGTGTTGCCGTGGCCGTTGCCAGCGCTTCGGACCGCCCCCGCAATCCCGGAAATCGAACGTTGAAATCAAAAACCGGATCGATACCCGACGGAGTGCCTGCCACCCAGTCGAACCATGGAAAAACCGTTCCCTCAAGCCGCATGGCCAGAAGTCGGAGTGCCACCGGATCCAGCTCAAATTCAACGGATTCGAAACCAGAGGTACCTTCGTGCAGATTTTGATCCGGAATCAGAAACCCGGTGTTTCTCAACTCCGTGTTTTGCAATGGAATGGTAAACTCCCCGTTGCCTGCAGGCAGGCGAATCGCCGTTTCGAGGGCTGCATTAAATTCAAAATCACCGTTTTCGCCCTGAACGAGATTTAGGTGGGTAATACGACTCATCAAAAGATGTACACTGTCGAGTTCCAGCACGGCGGGGTCCCCTCCCGGATCTCCGGGTTGTATCTTGTTAAAAACAAAATCGCCTGTTGAATGATATACCCCCGCAAGATCGGCACGTATGGAAGTTCCCGAGGTCCCTGTAATTACAAAATCCGCTCCCACATCAAAACTGTAGCGGGGCCGGTAGGGGCTGAGCGGATGAATATCGATCTCTCCCACAATCGCAGACAGGTCGAGCGTCACCTCTCCTCCATCTCCGGCCAGCGGCAGGCGTAGGCCCGCCTGGTGCATATTCACCACTCCGTAGAACCGGCCGTTCTCCCTCAGCTGAAGTGTCACATCTCCCGCATCCGCAAACGTATAACCAAACAGCCGCAGCGAACCCGTCAGTTCGAGGCTCTGCTCCGGGCTGTAGGTGATCTGTTCAAATTCTACAGGAAGGCCGAAATCGGTGAGCAGGTTTTGATCTCCGGCTCGATGGATAACCCGACCAGAGATCAGTCGCTGCAGGGACGGCGCCAGTATAAGCCCCTCTGTTTCGACCGGCAACTCTGGGCTGCCGGCAACAAATTCCATCCCCATAGACAGTATTTCGCCTTCAAGAGGAGTGATCGCCACCCCGCTTCCATCGGGGGTACGGGCAGCTTCGACCAGCGGTTTCCCGTCTTCATCGCGAAGCTTTAACCAGGCCACTTCTTCGACCGGCAACGGGATCCGAGAGGGCAATTGTGCAATCAAATCCTCGCTTTCATCCGTAATGAAGCGAAATCCATTGATATCCAGAATGGCGACATCCAGTGCGTTCTCCGAAAAGGTAGCCCGCCCACGGTTGATTTCCATCCCGTGGCCGATCAGGAAATCCTGGCTGAATCGGATGTCGAGCTCAGGAAAAATCTGCCCGTTGTACCGGAGTGCCGCTGTACCTATACCTGCCGGT
Organism: Halalkalibaculum sp.; assembly: GCA_035269475.1. GTDB lineage: Bacteria > Bacteroidota > Rhodothermia > Balneolales > Balneolaceae > Halalkalibaculum. The sequence goes on along the minus strand of DATFJD010000500.1, from coordinate 3,409 downwards.
GTAATCCCGTCCGGACTAATCTGCAGAAACCCGGGACGGAACCAAACGGCTTTCCCCAACTCCTCTTCCTTTTCCGCATCCGGCAGAAACGGATCCAGTTGGTCATCTTCCAGAATTCTTGCGCCAAAAGATACGCTTCGGTCCAGTATGGCACGCCCTCCTTCGATGATCTGCCCGTCGGGACTCAGTATAAACTCCTCGAAGGTAAATCGTCCGGTTTCATTTCCGATTGTGCCTCCGTAACTACCATCAAATATCATATTCCCGATTCCCACACGGGCATCTTCCACACGGACTTCGGCAAACGGCGATTCGACAGGGTAACTCCAGACAAACTGTTCAGTAGTATACCCTTCGTCATCCATCACCCGGAACGAATAGATCTCCGTCAGCCCTTCCTGGGAGAAAGGAACATTAAAAACCGTTTCGCGTGCCTGTACCTGCCATGCATAGGATTTTCCGGGTTCCAGCGGCAGCTGGTCGTCGCCATATACAAACGTTGGATTGGTCATCACCTCCTCTAAAACGGGAAGGTTACTTTGAATGGCCATACCAGGGGTCTGTCCTTCGAACAATTCCACAATCTTCAGTTCATATTCGACCATCGCCCCGGCAGGCATTCCCCCGACTCCCGTCCAACTAAAGAGTGGAAAGTTGGGACTGACAACCGATTCGTCGGCCGGACTGGTGAGGATCGGCGGCTCTGCATATCGCACGGTAAAAGAGGCAAAAGCGGGAATTTCAGAAACCACCGCGCCCTCGTCCACCACTTCGGGTTCTACAGAGAGGGTATAATTACCTTCGGCAAGGTTTCCGGTTTGGTTGATCAGCCCTCCCTGTGCCGCATTCAACCGGCTGATGACATCGGCCAGGCTCAGGCCGAATTCAATTTCCGGAAAGTCCTCGAAATTTTCGTAACGGTATACACCAGGGCGATACGCAACTGGTAACGAGGTGACATCCAACATAATATTTCCCTCGTGCTCAATCAAAAAACGAAACCGGAATCTTGTTTCCAAAATACCAGGAGAAGTATAGATAAATTCCATATTGAACTGCCGCTGTTCATAAAGATCTACCTGAGCAGTTACCGATGGCCGCTCAAGTACCGGAGGTACTCCCGAAAGGCTTACCTGTGCCACTCCTTGGGCAGAGACTTCAACGACAGCCATACCAATAATCAGCAAAAACAATCCGGTAGCCAGAATAAGCTGCCGAAGTGATTTAAACAGATCAATGAATTTGGGTGATTTCATAAAATTTTTCCTAAAATCTGTGTTTTAGCTGTAACCGAGCCTGGATTTCTGAAAAATCCGTGCCAGTGCTGCTACTATTTCGTAGTCCACGAATATTTAGCCGAAGATAGTCTCCGATGGGAAGCCGATATCCTGCAGTAATATTCAGGGAAAATTGTTCGGTTTTTGCTTTGGGCCTGTCAACTCCGCTTCCAAATGTCGTTCTATTATTGGTATAAGATGTACCGGTACTAAGAACAACCAACCTGTTGAAAAAACCTTTGGAAACCGACAACTGGCTTCGGAATGCATTCAAATTACTTTGATCCGTACGGCTAACTACATGGGTTAAGCCGGGACTGAACGACAAGCCCGACCCCAGCAATAGGCTGTAATTCAGTGAATTGGTCAGATTTTTAAAATCACTCTTCAGCTTCTCATCATTCACGAACCGATCCAGTGTAAAAAGTTGGATGTTGGATGAAAGTTGTATGTTGTGCGATAATCCGTTCTGGTCCCATTTATAAACCGGAGTAAATGTAACCGTATGGGTCATCTGGCGGTTATCGAAATCCCGAATACTTTCCTCGGGAATAATGTAGTTCAGCATTATTCGATATGCGCCACCCATGGAAAATCGTTCGGTAATTCGCGCTTGCGTGTTTATACCGGCCAAATGACGTGAATTTGTATTGAGAAGCTGGCCTTCCAAATTGTTTCGGATATGGGAATACTCCAGTCCCAGGCGAACTTTTCGGTCGAATAGTTGAATCTGGGGGGTAAAGCGTATCTGTTCCTGATCGTTACGAAGGTACGGTAAGCCCATGGAAATAAACCCTGGCTGCACCCGCTCGTAGGTGGTGCCCAAACTGAAATTTGACTGGCTAAACCGGAGGTTCACCCGCCCGGCATAATCACTGAAAGTGCCCGCACCATCATCAAAACCCGGAAAAAGCCCAGACGAGGAAATGGATCCATCCGAACCCAGGCTTGTATTACCATTGTGTGTTGACCATGTAAACGTTCCATCCAGATTGAAGCGGTCACCCCAAAACCGTTTTCCAAATTCAGTTGAGAGCGTAGAGTTTTCGGCAGGTATCAGATTAAACTCATTACGCAGAGAGGGCTTCAGGCTCCCTGCTGCGTCGCGACCGTAGGTTCCTATCACATAAAAATAGTCCGTTAATGAATGTTCATAGCCTATTTTGGTAGCATAATACCAACGGTCAAATCCCGGTGTGAGCCGGAAACGCTCATCTGTGGGTTTTACAGCCCGCCTTGAGCGACCTCCCGTAATGCTAAAGAACATCTTGCCGGGAGTAGTCTCGAGATTAACTCCCCTGATGTTCTGCCCGTTCAGGCTGAATGGAGAGAATACGGGTTGTACATCTCCTGCCGCAACTGTCAGCCAACGGTAAGAGACATTCAGCCCGAGCTGATTCAAATTTTGCCGGATAGACGACTGCTCAGTAGAAAGGTTCATGTCCAGGCCATACCGAAAACCTGCCCCCTCCGCCGTGAGATTGGCAAACAAACGACCGCTTGCAGGAGGCCTTCTCGAACCGATTCCCGACACCCCGTACAGTTCTGTAGAAAATCCTGCTGATCCTTCAATTTTCAGCGGACCATATGTATACTCCTGGGCTGAAAGTCTGATTGGAACAGACAGAAACAAAACAATCATCAGACATATTAAAGTTAATCGGCACATCAGAGAAGGGTTCTTAAACGGATATTCTTGTGAACATTTGGGATGTATTTTTTTGAATAGTTCCTACTTTGTTACACTTCACTCATTCGAAGATTTTATCTCCACTACTAAAAAACTCATTAATACCGGTATCTGGTATCACGTAAATGCGTGATGTTTCTTTTGTTGAGCTGCTCGATCAGTCATCAACTTTCTTTTCTTGCAAGCGGTATTCTGGGTTTTACGCCTGACGATGCAGTAGAAAGCGGCCAAGACAGATTTTTCGCTTATGGAGGGAAAGGGCATTTAGGCATTTAGGCATTTAGGATCTATAATCTGCTATCTGGCGATAATTATTTTCTCTCTTATTTCAGATCAGCCGCTCTCTGATCGCTTTGGCTACGGCATCGGATCGGCAGTTTACTTCCAGCTTTTTGTAGATATTCCGGATGTGAGTATCCACGGTATGAAAGCTGATGTTGAG
>DATFJD010000499.1:0-2813 GCA_035269475.1 Halalkalibaculum sp. | reverse complement strand
AATGAAAGCGGTTTTGTCGGGATCGAGATTACTTGTATCAAATCCGCCCCTTTCTTCTACCTCGGCCCAGGCGTCTCTGGCCAGCAGGGCCAGCTGCTCATTGCTGAAGGTCTCACCGGTAGGGGAATAGTACTCCATGCGCTGATCAAGAGTATATATTTCAGGCAGTACCTTGTATGCTATAGCCAGACGATTTCCGGAAACTTGGGTAAAATAGTTTTTGGCAAACTCAAGATGGGACTCAAAGTAAGAGCGGTCGTGGGGAAGAGGGTCGATAGTGATCGCATTATTCTCAAGATACGGCAGGCTGCCCTCCCGAAAGGTACCGTCTCCGCTGGTAAGTCGGTTTTCGTCCGGTTCAAAGGCTACCCGAATGGCAATGATTGTCAGGCTGTCGGGGGCTGCTATAGAGCTGAAATCAGAAACTTTTGACTGTATGGAATGGCTTCGCTTCACAGCTACATCCTGGCCAAGGGAAGCGTCAGTATAAAACAATAAGAGCATGCTTGAAATCAGCATGCTCTTGTAAAAGGATAATCTTATTTTTGCACCACTCAAAGCAAGGTAACCGATCTTTAGAAGTTCAGCAACAGACCGAATCGAGTGGTATTTGCCAGTGGGTGGTCATTTGTTGGTGTTGCGATATAGCTGAAGTCAACACCGATAAAGTCATACCTGATACCGGCCCCAACCGTAAAGAACTGTCGGTCACCGTTGTTTGGATCTTCAAAGTAATAACCGCCTCGTATGGCAAACATATCGTTATACCAGTATTCGATACCGCTGGCGACCATAAACTGTTGCAACGGATTTAAAGTGGCGGTTCTACCGTCGCCAACTTCTCGTTCATATGAATTCCAGGAGGTTATCAGTGCCTCAAGAGCCCCATCGGAACCGGTTGAGTCGGAACGCGCCATAACTTTGGAAATATCATTTGCAATGGTCAATGTATTGATACCTTCTTTATCCAGCTCGGTAGTAAATGACCAGCCGAAACGCAGAATAGTCGGCAGGGGATCTTTCTGGGCGTTATCAGTATAGGTGACACCCGGCCCGATATTGGAGAGGTTAAGCCCTGCATTTATGTTAGCCTCCTGCCCGAGGAAAAGGAAACGATCAGACTTAAACATGGTAGCTACATCAACACCGATACTCGAACCCGGATTAATTTTCTGCCCACTTACATCTCCGTCAGCCAAGCTGCTGTAAATAAAGCGAAAGCCTGTACCGAGCGACCAGTTATCATTGAGCTGTAATCCGTAAGAAAGCCCGCCTGCAAATTCATAACTGTTAAATCGCCCCTGTTCAATACCTGTTTCATTGGTCCTTATCTGCTCGCCCAGGTTAAGGTAGGTGATATGAGCTCCAAAGGTACCGATATTTTCCACATGATGTTTGCCTACCAGGTAGTCATAAAAGAGGTCTGCATTAAACTTTGGAAGCCATTCCGAATGGGTTATGCTTATTTGGGTTCCGCGCTGAAAGGCCAGGCCGGCCGGGTTCCAAAAAACAGCGGAAGCATTATCCGCAATAGCAACACCGGTATTACCCATTCCGGCTGCACGAGAGTCGGGCTCAATCTGCAGAAACGGTACGGAAGTAATGCCTACCTGCGCGGAAACATTTCCGGCAAGGCTAAGGCTGAGTGCTGTGAATATTATTAATGCAAGGGACTTTTTCATGATAGGGATAGATTACGATACTTTATTTCAAATAAATAATAAAATGTTACTAATACAACTTCTACCATCAAAATTAATGGAAGTTCCTTTTTGCAGGATAACTATCCAATTTAGCAAAGTTATATCTTTTTTCTGAATGTGACTGTAGATGGTACGTGTATTCACAGGCACCTTTGCCTAACGAATACACAAAATAAATGCTTCAACCTGTCAGGGTTAGAATAAAGACTCCCAAAGGCACCCATTTGTTACAAATTTTCAGGGTGCCGGCTTATGGGAGCTTATTTAATATTCACAATTATTGTCAGGACGGATCAAGATGAATATTTAATTCATCATTTCGACAACCATGGCAGATGCCCCGCCGCCCCCGTTACAGATGCCTGCGCAGCCATAGGAACCGCCGGTTCTTTTTAAGGCATGCAGTAGCGTGACAACAATCCGGGCTCCTGAACATCCAATCGGATGGCCTATGCTTACGGCACCCCCATGGATGTTCACTTTTTCGGGATCCAGTTCCATAATCTGGTTATTGGCCAGTGATACAACCGAAAAGGCTTCGTTAATTTCAAAGAGATCCATTTCGTTTTTGTCCATGCCTGCCCGCTTCAAAGCTTTAGGTATGGCATCGGATGGAGCAGTGGTAAACCATTCGGGAGATTTCGCGGCGCTGGCCTGGCTGACGATTCTTGCCAGTGGTTTCAGTCCCAGTTCTTTCGCTTTCTCCTCGCTCATAACCAATACAGCTGCAGCGCCATCATTAATGCTGCTGGCGTTGGCTGCGGTTACCGTCCCTTCACGGTCAAAAACGGGATTGAGGTTTGGAATCTTGTCGTAGTTTACTTTTTTAAGTTCCTCGTCCATCTCCACTTCCGTAACATTTCCTTTACGGTCGCTTACTTTTACGGTAATTATCTCGTCATCGAAATACCCGTTTTCGTGGGCAGCAATAGCTCTTTTATAGGAGCTGATAGCAAACTCATCCTGCTGTTCTCTGCTTATATTGCACTCCTTGGCGCAAATTTCGGCTGCGTTGCCCATGTGGAAGTCATTATACACATCCCACAACCCGTCTTTTATAATACCGTCTTCTACCTTGGCATTGCCCAGTTTGGAACCGAATCGGTGTTT
>DATFJD010000498.1:0-4100 GCA_035269475.1 Halalkalibaculum sp. | reverse complement strand
AAAAGAAAATTCTTCCGGTTCTTATTCATGGCGATGCAGCCTTTGCCGGACAGGGAGTGGTTGCGGAAACCCTGAATATGTCACAGCTGGAAGCCTATAAAACCGGCGGTACGGTTCATATCATAATCAATAACCAGATTGGCTTTACTACCCTGCCCAAAGACGGTCGTTCTACCGAGTACGCCTCCGATCTGGCCAAGATGATTCTTGCACCGATTTTCCATGTAAACGGAGATAACCCCGAAGAAGCGGTCCACGCCATCAAGATGGCCTTTGAGTACCGGCAGAAATTTGGCAAGGACGTTGTCATTGACCTGGTATGCTTCCGCAAGCATGGGCACAACGAAGGAGACGAACCGGCATTTACCCAGCCCGGCATGTACAAGGAAATTGATAACCACCCAACCGTACGTGATATCTACACCAAGGAACTTCTCAGAAAGGATGAGCTGACGGAGGAGGAAACCGAAGAACTCTTCCAGGAGTTTGACGAAATCCTTCAGCAGGCATTTGAGGACGCCAAAAGCTCCTCTCCCCTGGAAGTGACGGAAAACATGATGGATCGCCACGAAACCAAACAGGAAGACTGGCCCGAGTTTCCGGATACCACTTACCCGAAGGAAGAGCTCAAGGATATTGCCATCAGGCTGAATACGGTGCCCAAAGACTTCGATGCCAATCCGAAGTTGCTTAAGCAGCTTGCAAAACGGGCAGAGATCGTCGAGAATAATGAAAAGAAAATTGACTGGGGCTTTGCCGAAGCACTCTCCATAGGATCACTGGTCAAGAACGGGGTGACCGTTCGATTAACCGGTCAGGATGCCGAACGCGGCACCTTCTCTCACCGCCATGCCATACTGCATGGTACGGAGACCGACCAGAAATTTATACCGCTGAACAATCTGGAAGAAGACCAGGCGCCATTCATGCCTTATAACAGTTTGCTCAGTGAGTTTGCCTGCCTTGGATTTGAATTCGGCTACAGCGCAGCTAAACTCGATGCGCTGGTTATCTGGGAAGCCCAATTCGGTGACTTTGTGAACGGAGCCCAGGTACCCATTGATCAGTTTATATCTGCTTCCGAAGCCAAGTGGGGGCAAAAGTCTTCACTGGTCATGACCCTGCCCCACGGTTATGAGGGCCAGGGACCGGAGCACTCCTCCGCCCGCCTGGAGCGATTCCTGCAGCTTTGTGCCGAAGACAACATGCAGGTTGTGAACCTAACCACGCCGGCCCAGTATTTCCATATACTGCGCAAGCAGGCCAAACAGGAGAAGAAGAAACCGTTGATTATTATGTCGCCCAAGAGCCTGCTGCGTCACCCGCTTGCCACATCCTCGACAGATGAACTGAGCGATGGCCGTTATCAACCCATGATCGAAGATCACGAGGTTACTAACAAAGATGAGATCAAGAGACTCATATTTTGCTCGGGCAAGATATACTATGACCTCTACAAACAGCGAGAAGATAACGAGCAGAATGATATTGCCCTGGTACGAATGGAACAGTTCTACCCCTTCCCTAACAAGGATGTGAGCGACGTTCTGGAAAAGTACGGCCACGTTGAAGATATAGTATGGTGCCAGGAAGAGCCTAAGAACATGGGGGCGTGGACCTTCATTTCGCCCAGAATAAGCGAGCAGCTGAAAGGCAAACAGAAACTGCAGTATGTGGGACGACAGGCTTCAGCTTCACCCGCTGCCGGCCAGATGAAGATTCATAAAGCCGAACAGGAAAGATTGGTTAACAAAGCACTGGCTTTGTAAGTGACAAATGGCAAAACACAAAAAACAAACAAATTAGAAATCCAAAATTCGAATGTTCGAAACGTAATGTTTCGGATTTCGGTAATTCGAATTTCGGATTTATTTGTCCTTTGAAAATTGTTCCTTGTAATTTAACGGAGACCGTTCGGTACTCCCTTACATATGCGGCTTACGGCGTCATGGCTGTGCAGGCTTTCCATATGCACGCAGCGAATCACAAAATCTTCGATTCGATTATCGTCATCCAGCTCTTCGTATAAAAGGCGGGCGGCATCTTCCACAAATTTTTGGAAAGCGGCATTCATCTCCGCAAAAGCCTGCTCGTCTTCACGTTTGACCATCACTTGGGTTTCGGTCATCAGCGCATCCCGGCAAAGCTGAACTATATCTTCAACAAACAGCTCGTCATCAAGCTCTAGCGTTAGGTTGGCAACACTGCGCTGGCTATGTGGAATGGCGTCGATGCCACGGCTCTCTTTGGCATGCTCGGAAAGTTCATAAGAGCATGGACACGCACTGCTGTACTCAAAATCCATATGCACGAACTTTCTGAAATTGCCTTCATTATCGAGCGTACCCTCAAATGATACATTGTAGTACTGGTAGCCTTCCAGATCAGATCGCAGGCTCTCTTTGAGAATAGGATAATTGAAACTCAGGCGCAGGTAGCCGGTGCTGGAGTGCAGGTCATCTTTATAGGCCTGCAAAATCTCTTCCAGCTTGTCGGGATGGAAAACTTCGTCCCGGTACTTGTAGAAAGTACGCATGATACGACTCATGTTTATGCCCTTCTTGTCCATGTCAAGGCCCACATATCCGTCTACCGAGGTTTCCAGCGTTATAATCTCGCCATCCGGACGAGGAAATTTCAGCGGGAGCTTAAAATTTGAAATACCTACCTGCTGAATCGGCACATTGGCACCTTCAATCAACGATGCGGGTCCGTTCTGCATATCAGGCATACTTGCCTTGTAGTCCTTAGAGACCGTAAAAGTAGGGTCGTAATAGCGCTTCAAAGTTGTAGTAATCATTTTTCGTTGAAATTCTTGGTTACCGGTTTTAGACGGGAATCTTTCTTTCCAAAAGATATGGACAATATTCTGCTGAGTTTCGTTCGGTTTCCTCGAGAGTCACCGAGTAGAGAAAACCGTTCTCTGAACTTGCTTCTTGTATCGGGTCTTCCAGTTGTTTAAAGAAAGCCTTCACCAGATTTTCAGTTGATGGAATAATTCCGTGTAGAAAATCCACGTCGAGATTCAGGTTTTTATGATCGCACTTTTCAACAATACGTTCGTTGATGATTGCCTTCAATTCCGACAAATCAATAACATAGCCGGATTCTTCATCAGGCTCCCCGGCAACCGTTACCACTATATTGTAATTATGGCCGTGCCAGTTTTCATGGTTGCATTTCCCGTATTTCTCCCTATTCCATTCATCGGATTTATTGGGATTATGCAACCTGTGTGCTGCGTTAAAATGTGCTTTCCTGTTTACAAGAATCACTGTTTTAGTCCGTATTCTTTTTGTTATAGCGAATCATGTTAACGTAGCTTGCCAATGCAGGGTTCCCGCTACAACATCTAAAACGACCCTTAAACTAAGCTATTTTACACATTTTATCAGCAGGCAAAATACAACAGAAAATGCAGAGTTCCTGATCAGTCTTCGGAAGTGCGAACCAATGTACCCTCAGCATTCCGGGAAATCTGTGACTCAGGCTTGAAAGCGCCAAGAGAATCCGCAATCATATCAAAAATCCGGTCGCCGGCAGAGTTAAAAGTGCACCTGCATCTTTAATGTTGTTGCTATGATAAACCCGGATAACCGTTGTTCCGGGCCTGATAGCAAGGAATCCACTGGCAAAACGTAATACTGCCCTTTAAGTTGTAATTTGCCTGTCCAGGCGGTATCACGGTCTATAAGGGTGCCCGGTAAACCGGCGTATAGACCGATACCCGCTCAAGGTTGCTCATATTGCCACAGCCTGTGAGGTTAAGGCTGACAAATAACATAACCGGTATAAAATAAATCAGGGCTTTCATGTAAATGCTGAAAGTGGCGTTATAAAAAAAGAGGACTCCGGTTCCCCGAAGTCCTCCTCGTGATCAGCACACCTCACACATTTGGTATGTGAGACGTTTCATGTAAGGTAATGTCTTCCCCTGAATTAGCTTGACCGTTATTATTTATTCCCTGTCAACAACAAGCAATAATTTATTGACTGGTGGATGTCTGGTACTTTTGGGCGTCCAAAAGTACCGAAAAAACGCCGGGCAAGGATTTGCTCGGCAGGGCACCGGTGACGCTTGGCGGGGTAAAAACAAAGAT
>DATFJD010000497.1:0-2459 GCA_035269475.1 Halalkalibaculum sp. | reverse complement strand
GCGTTGGTATAGCCGTCAGCCAGTCTTGTTGCAAGATCCTTGTTCTCAGGATATTGCTCTATTCCTTTTTCAAGGGTAGAGATAGCTTCCTTCGGCTTTTCAGCAATGCTGTAATAGCCGGCCATACGTGCATAGTCATCCACTTCCAGGCTGTCTTTAAGGGTCATTACCTTTTCCATGGAGGTTACAGCGCCCTCTACATCGTCGTTCATGTAGTAGACTTGGGCTTTCACATCCCAGGATAGCACGCTATCCGGTTGAATGGTGGTAGCATTATTGAGGTGAGCGATTGAAATTTCCAGGGGATTTTCAACCGTGTTTTTTACGCTGTCATCGCTGGCGTACTCAATTGCTTGATTATGCTCTGTTTGCCAGACGGCATTTCTAACGGCCGGGATACGTTCTATTTCAGAAGGAGTTTCTTCGGCTTGTTCGGCCATTTCTTGAGCCTTTGCAAAAGCCTCATTCATCCTTGTATAGAATTCCTCACGAGCGGAAGGGTCCTTCGTATCAGCAATTTCTCCTAAAGCTACCCCTTTGTAGTAGTAGCCAAGAGGGTCATTGGGCTGATTTTGGATAGACTGCTCTGCAGCTTCCAGAGCCGCCTGGAAATTCTGGTCCTTAATATTAGACTGTGCATCATCAACATAGGGATTAGAACTGCCGCAACCGGCGATAATCCCGACAAATAATGTAATAACAAAATATGTGGTAAATTTCCTGAACATGGTTTTATATTCCTGTAGAATTCAAGATTTAGGGTTTAATAAACTGCCTTGAAAGTAACTATATATAGTCCTTTCTGCAATAATGACGCTTAGAAATTATTATATTGTTCCATATTGAAAATGAAACAAACGAGACAGGTAGTAAATGTTTGGAAGTAGTAAGTATCCAGTCTACAGGAATAACGGATATAAGTTCCTGAAAATTTCAAATAATAGGAATAAACGTCCCCCGGTGGTATTACTGCACGGTATGTTCGGCGGCCTCAGTAATTTTGATCCTTTAATCAAACGACTTAACAATCATACAATTTATGTTCCTTTAATACCTCTTTATAACTTTGACCGGGAAGAGCTTTCCATTCCCAGGCTGGCGGAATGGCTGCAGAAATTTTGCATTGAGTGTGAAATTAAGCAACCTGTGTTACTTGGGAATTCCATGGGCGGACATATTGCCCTGGAATATGGCAGGGTGTTTACCGAAGAAGTTTCAGGACTGGTTTTAGCAGGGAGTTCCGGGCTATTTGAAAACGACTTCGGCAAGACCAATCCGAAGAGAAACGACAGGGAATACATTCGAAAACGAGCAGCCTTAACTTTTTATGAGGATATCGTTACCGAAGAACTCATTGATGAAATCATGGAGGTTACCCAGTCTCCTAAAAAACTCCCAAAGCTTCTTAAAATTGCCAGATCGACCCACCAGTACAATATGGAGTCGATGCTAAAAGATATCGACGTACCGGTGCTGCTCATATGGGGCAAGGATGATGAGGTGACTCCACCGAGGGTAGCAGAATTGTTTCATGAAAAATTGCCGGATTCCCGGTTAAAATGGATCGACAAGTGCGGCCATGCACCGATGATGGAACGTCCGGATGAATTTGTCAGGCATTTAAAGCCTTTTTTAAAACAACTGGAACACGTAAAAGCCAATAAAAATAATCAGCAAAATTATGAAGGAAATTATTCACACAAATGATGCCCCTAAAGCAATAGGCCCTTACAGCCAGGCAGTGACCCATAACGGAGTGGTATACTGCTCAGGGCAAATAGGCCTGGTACCGGATACCATGGAGTTTGCCGGTGACGATGTCGATAGCCAGGCTAAGCAGGTCATGAAAAATCTTGAGGCCGTGCTTAATGAAGCCGGTTCGGGTTTTGACAAGGTCATCAAATGCAGCATCTTTTTGGCGGATATGTCCGATTTCGGCACGGTGAATGAAATTTACGGCTCCTATTTTGGCGAGAATCCACCTGCCCGCGAAACCGTTGCCGTCAAGACTTTGCCCAAAAGCTGCAAGGTTGAGATCAGCTGCGTAGCCCACACTTGAGAGAATTGGCAGTAGCTGCAATTATTTATTTCACCTAAGATAAGAGAAGGGGATCAATGTGATCCCCATTTTTAATTTTCAGGATCGAAAGTCAGGCTGAAATTCTTTTCCGTTTTATTTCCTTCCATATCATAAACGGTAATCTCTAACTCGTTTTCTGTCTCAGGTTTAAACTCGGGATGGTAGTAAACAAGACGATTGTCTTCGGGTTCATACTCTGCAATGCCCCGGGTATCGTTTACCCTAAATGTACTCCGGTTATAATCCAGTCCCGATAAATGGTCCTGCAGCGTGACATAAACCAGCCACTTGCCGTCTACCCGTTTAACAATTTTTGGATTCGTTAACTCCGGAGCTTCAGTGTCTTCAAGAATATAGAAACTGCCTAACTCTTCAGGTT
>DATFJD010000496.1:0-9427 GCA_035269475.1 Halalkalibaculum sp. | reverse complement strand
ACCTTGAGCCGAGGTTAAAAAAGGGATGAAAGTGCATAAGAGTAAGGCTATTAGTTTTTTCATGGCTTATTTTAAATTTAGCTTAAGCTAACAAATAAGATAAAGCATATAATTAATTTAGCCAAGACTAAATTTTAAATTATGTGATGGTGACCTTTAGCCGCCGCTGGTAGAAATGAACGCGGAGTGTTCGTAATTAAGTCAACCGCGGAGCGATTGACTAGGGAATACTTAGGTAAGGGTCTGGAAAGCGGATGGCTCAGGGCTTCTGCTTACCACTTGTCCTAAGTGCCCACTCTACCCCATCCCCTCAGCCATCCGCTCTGCGATGGCTGAAGGGTTTCAACTAATACATATGAAAAGAGAAAAGGCATCGCCCGACAGCTAAAAGGAATCAAGTTTCCTTCGTGGAACTCTGGGCTTCTTTGTGCAGCTTCGTGATATAACAGGAAAAGTTTATCCCAGCCAGAACCCGGCGATAAAATATAGGCCAACGGCCAGGGTACCCGTAACCAGGGCGTAGGGCAGCTGCGTTCGTACATGGTCGTAATGGTCGCAGCCTGCGGCCAGGGAAGAAATAATTGTTGTATCTGAAATAGGAGAGCAGTGATCGCCGAATATACCCCCGCCGATGAGCGCCGACAGTACGAGGGAGGGATGAATGCCCATGCTGAGTGCCAGCGGCAAGCCGATAGGGACCATAATGGCAAAGGTACCCCAAGAGGTACCGGTAGTAAAGGCAATGATACCGGCCGCTATAAAAATAAGGGGCGCGATGGCGATAGCCGGCAGATACTGTCCGATCATCGAAGCCACGAAGGTTCCCGTACCCAGCGCCTGTAAACTTGCCCCAAGGGCAAGGGACAGCAGTACAATGCTGACCAGCGGCAGCAGATTGCTCATCCCGTCAAAGGTGATATCTACCATTTCGCGATGGCTGAAAACTTTCTCTGCGACAAGCATCAGGTAACCGACTGCCACAGCCAGCACGGTGGCCCAGAGTACGGAGGTAGATCCGGAACCCTGCATGATGTTGCCGTCTCCGGTAACCCATAAAAAGAACACAATACCAAAGGTCATGAAGCCCAAGGGCACCAGCATATAACGGGCTTTGGTGGGCGGTTCCGGATCATCCAGATCAGATTCAGTTTGAAAGGTCTCCGCCGTCTTCATCGGTCCGTGAACCTTGCCGGTCAGTACTGTATAAAAAACCAGTATAACTGTAGCTACCGCATAGAAATTCAGGGGAATAGTCATTGCCAGGGTATATACGGGCTCGGAAAGTTCGTAATTTGAAATTAATCCCAGAAGGTAAGCTCCCCACCCGTTCAAGAGTACCAGAACAGCCACCGGGGCGCAGGTCGAATCTATGATATAGGCCAGGCGCTCCCGGCTCATCTTGAATTTATCAAAAAGGCCGCGCGACAAAATGCCTGCAGTCAGTATGCTCAGATTGGTTTCAATAAAAATAATGAGTCCCGTAAACGTCGTGAGTAACCCGACTTGACGGGGAGTTTTCGTCAGGCCCATTCCGGTGAGTTTCTTAACGCAGGCGCTGACCCCGCCTGAAACCTGTATGTATTCAATCAATGCGCCGACGATCAAACTGAAAAGCAACACGCGGGTATTTCCCGGGCTGTCAAAAACCGAAACGATTCGATCTATGGCTCCTGTAAAGCCCAAAGCCGGATTCCAGCTTGCAATGATCACTTCCGAAAAGAAGAGCGCCATAAGCAGGGCAATAATTACCTCTTTTCTCCATATAGCTACCGCAATCGCCAGTATGGGAGGAAGTATGACAATCCAGTCCATGTTATTGAATTAAAATTTGCCGGGAATTAAGGCTAGAAGGCCTGTTGTATTGAATAAATAAGAAACCAATCCTACCATTTATTCGGGAATCATCAAAATGGAAATGCAAAGGGAGTTCTTATTTGGGTTTTACAGCCGAACCGATGATATGCGGGCCGACTACCGGAATGTTGACCCTGGTTCGCTCAATCTGAACATCAGTAAACCCGCTTCGGCGTATCCATTCAGCCGTATTTCTGTTTGGATGGCAGCCATCAGCAATGACTTTCCATAGGGGTGTGATCCAATTTTGCAGCGTTCTCAACCAGCTATTTTCCCGAGCAGCCACATGCTCAATAAAGTAAAAACGTCCACCGGGTTTAAGAACGCGATAAATCTCTGAAAGGCTCTCTTCAACATCTTCAACAGAACATAAGACGAGTGTGGCCACAACGGCATCAAACTTTTCAGCCGGAAATGGCATGTTCTCGGCGAATCCGCTGATCATGTGAATATTCTGATCTGCCTCTTTGGCTTTCTCCTGAAGGTAATTCCGCATATAGGGGCTCGGTTCAAGCATCCAAAGGTCCAGCTCCTGAGGATAGTAGTCAAGATTTGCTCCCGTACCTGCACCGATTTCAAGAATGCTTCCGGAGAGTCCGGAGAACAGCTCTTCTTTGTAAGGGTGCGTCAACTTGTTATAGGTATGAGTGCCCCTGTTCAGAAACCACGCATTTAGGCGGGAAATAAAGCCGTGTTTTTCTGTTTCTGATTCCCGGATATTGCCTCCCTACTCGTTCAGCAGCGTGTTAATCCTTGGCTCCAGTTCTTTTTGTGTGAGTGCACCGACCGCAAAATATTGAAGGTTCCCTTTTTTGTTGATGATATAGGTTGTGGGAATACCCATCGTCGGTCCGTACTTATCCATGATGCTTCCGTCATCGATCACCATGGGGTAGTTCACATCATATTTTTCCATGAAAGGCCTCACCACAGACTTGCCTTGTTCGTCAATGGAAACACCTAATATTACCAGCCCCTGATCTTTGTATTGATTATACAGGTCAACAAAGTCCGGCGTTTCGTCGTGGCAGGGAGCGCACCAGGTTGCCCAAATATTCATGATGACCACCTTGCCTTGCTGCTCAGATAACTTAAAAGATTCCCCATCTAATAGGTTGACTGTAAAATCCTGTGCTTTAGCTTCTTTCTTTGCGGGGTAAAGGGTTGCTGAGTAGGGATCCAACTGTTTCACCGGTTCTGACGATACACCGTCATCTTTCACTTCAGTATTGGCATTGTTGTTCTCTGAGGAACAACCCAGAAAGATCAAAACCCCAATAATTACAAGTAAATACCTTCTATTGATCATTGGCTTTCTGCTTTTCCCATTCCGATTTGCTCATAATCTGTCCGGTAGGGGTAATGATTTCACCCGGCCCGGGTTCCTCTTGCGGGAATTTATCAATCCCTACATCAGGATCGCGGTCATCGGGTACGTAATGAAAATGCGAACCGTGAGAAACGGCGGTATAAGGCTTGGGATTAAAAAAACCCAGGGCATCAGACAGGGCAAATCCCGCAGCGGCGATAACCAGAGCAATAAAGATGTACTTGAATTTATTTTTGGAAGTCATGGTACTGTTAGTAAAACTTTAAGCTGAAGCCTCATCAATCGCTCTGCCGCTGACGGCCCATGGACACTTCGTCAAGCTGATTGCAATTACCTGTTCTGTCCTATCAGTGACTCGCGTATACTTTGCGGGAGCCGTCTTCTTTGAATATCATCACATCATAAGCGTCATCAGGCCTGTTAGGATTTTCCATTCCCGGTGATCCTATAGGCATTCCGGGCACGGCAATACCTTTTGCATCGGGCTGCTCTTCTAAAAGACGTTCAATATCTTCCGCCGGAACGTGGCCTTCAACAACATAACCGTTGATTATGGACGTGTGACAGGAGCTCATGTCATTCGGCACCTTATTGGTGAATTTAAAGGCCGCAAGATTGTCAATTGGCTGTTCGGTAACCTCATAGCCTTTCGATTCCATGTAGCTCGCCCATTCGGCGCAGCACATGCAACCTTCATTTTTGTACATGGTGAAACTGGCCTTTTCAGCACTTCCTGAATCAGAACCGGAGTTATTGGATCGACTTTGGGAGCATGCGGATACCAAGCCCAGTATCAGCATGGCATATAGTGCGTTATGAAATAAATTTCTCATAGGGAATATAAAATTAAACTATTTATTTGGATTCAAAGATAATGTGTTTTTGGGAGTAAAATAAACGAAAAGTACTGCTTAATTTTCCTTTATTCAGGTCACTGAAACGCCGGTTTCCGGCTGTGCTTTCGTCGGTCACTTTCGGGCTTCAATAAAATAGAATTTCCAATAACGCCAGTTCCAATCCAGCTGTTCCGATATATGAAACCCAGAGTCTTTTAATATATCATGCGTTTCAACGAGTGAACGGGTGTTAATATTTTCGGTGGTGCTCCATTTTATGATTCGGTTTATAAGCCGGAAAAATCCTGACCTGTTCCAGTCAAGTATATACAGCCTGCCGCCGGATTTTAAAATCCTCTTGAAGTTTTTAAGCACTTTTTCCTGTCCCGTATAAAAGTGAAAAGCGTTCAGGCAAATGACCCCGTCGAAGGTATGCTCTCCAAAAGGCATCTTTTCTACCGTGTAGTTGGTAAAAGTGATGTCAGGATGCCCCTCCAGCCTTTTTCTGGCGAAGTCAAGCATTGCTTGCGAAGGATCATTAAGGAACAATTCTCTGAAAGGCATGCCGCGCTTGATGATTTCACCGGCAAGAAGTCCGGTCCCGCTGCTGGCATCCAGCAGGGTATCACTGTCGGAAGAATCGATTTTATCCAGAAAAATGCCATGAGTGTGTGTAAGGTAGTCTTCCCATTTCTCCTCATACTTTGCGGCCTTAGGGTCAAATGCGGCTTCGTTGTATTGGGTCAAAATCAGGTCTATTTCTTAAGCAGGCGTGAAGAATTGGCCATGATTCCAATGTCGGGCAGGGACTGGGCTGCGGCAGCCAATATGGGAGGAAGTATGCCTACGGCGGCAAGTGAAAGGCCTACAATATTATAAGCCGTGGTAAAACCGAAGTTCCACTTTATGACCGTCATAGTTTTTTGCACGGATTCGAAAAGGCGGGGGATAAGCGTCCAGTCATCGCGCAGAAGAATGATGTCTGCCGTTTCAATGGCAACGTCCGTACCGGTGGTACCCATGGCAATGCCCACATCTGCCTGGGCCAGGGCCGGGGCATCATTGACTCCGTCGCCTATCATCACAACCGTCTTGCCCTGTGACTGAAACTTCTTGACAATCTCAATCTTATCTTCAGGAAGCAATTCAGCACGGTAGCCGATACCCATCCTGCCGGCAAGATCTTTGGCGGTTTCGGTATTGTCACCGGTAAGAAGCTCAATATGGGAAAACCCGAAACTCTTAATTTGATCTATTGCGGCACCTGCCTCTTTTCGTTCCGTGTCCCTGGCCGTAAGCAAGCCTATCAGTTTATCATCCTGTTGAACCGTGATGACGGTATTTCCACTGTTTTTAAGCTGCTTAATCCGGTGATCAAATTCTGCTCCGCCATTAAGCAGTCGTTCGTTGCCAACGGTGATGATCCCTTGCTCTATTCGGGCCTTGACGCCGTTACCGGTCAGAGATTCAAAATTACGAGGTTTAATGAGCGAAAGGTTTTCATTACGTGCAGCAGTGACAATGGCCTTCCCCAGGGGATGCTCAGAATAAAATTCGGCACTGCCTGCCAGTCTTAACAGTTCTTCCCTGGAGCAGCCGTTTACAGGTATCACCTCGTCAATTGAGGGCCTGCCAAAGGTGAGGGTACCAGTTTTATCCAGCAGAAGTACGTCGGCTTTGGCAAGGGCTTCTATATACTTGCCTCCTTTAATTAGCAGTCCTCTTTTGGCGTTGGAACCGATGGATGCCAGCAGGGCCACCGGCGTAGCCAGGGCAAAAGCACAGGAACAGGCAACGACCATCACGGCTACCGTTGCCATTAGGTCACCGCTAAAGATATAGGTAAGCAGGGCAATGCCCGCTACTACCGGCAGGTACCAGGCCGAAAAACGGTCCGCAATGCGCTGTACTTTGCCTTTTTTGGATTCGGCATCTTCTACCATCTGAATGATTTTACCGAAGGTGGAATCACGTCCGATGGCTTCGGCTTTAACTAGAATCCGTCCCCCCTGTGCAATAGTCGAAGCATAAACTTCGCTGCCTGCCGATACCTCAACCGGCATGGATTCCCCGGTAATGGGAGACTGGTCTACCGTCGCAGACCCTTCAAAAACCGTCCCGTCTACCGGGATGCTGCCGCCCGGCCTCACCAGAATCGTGTCTCCGGGGTGAACGTGATCTACGGATACTTCATGTTCTTTCCCGTCTCTAATCACGGTGGCCTGTTTGGGAGCCAGCTCGGTTAATGAGCGAATTGAATCCCGGGCTTTTTCTGTGGTATATCCTTCAATGTAATCCCCGGTACGCATGAAAAAGACCACAATAGCTGCCGTGACCCATTCGCCTGCTGCCAGGGCTGCCAATGCCCCAAGTGCCATCAGGGCATGCGGCGTTACCCGGTAATTTATGGCCGCCTTGATTACCTGGATAAAAACAGGATAACCCATAGCCAGCACGAACGCAGTTCCGGCCCAAAATGGGATATAGTCAGTGACAGTTTGAAAAAGGCCCAGCCATTCACCGGCCACTATCACTGCCAGGATAGCCCCGAATACCAGCCCAAAAAGACGGAAGGATTTTTTTGCAAGCTCTTCGGTCGGCCGACTCGATTCTTCGCCCTGCTTTTCAACAACCCGATAGCCGATATCTTCGACCGTTTTTTTCAATGCAGGGAGGTCGGGCAGGGAGGACTTCGAGCTCAGGCGTGCCTTTTCTGAAGAGAGCAATACTTCTGCCGAATCAACGCCCTCCATTTTTTCCAGGGCGGACTTTACACTGCGCACGCATCCGGCACAGTCCATGCCTTTAATCGTTATTTCAAGTTCTTTTTTCTCCATTTAGCAGCAGCTGCCTGATTTTTGTACCGGCGGACAGGGAGTGTTACCATAGGAACAAAATACGCAACAATCTCCATCTTTGGGTTTCGTGAGTTTTTGGCATTCCGGACATTCCCAATAATAGACACAGGCATCTTCCGGCATGGTTTCTGTAACATGGTGTCCGCATTCGGGACAGGTAATAGTTGATTTCAATTTAACGGTAGTCATTCTCTTCTCCCTCAAGTGCACTTAAAATAACACATTCCTCGGTTGTTCTATCTGCTCTACAATTATCTATTAAATCACCAAGCACTGTTTTAATGCCTTTTAAATCCTTTATTTTTTCTTCAACTTCCCCGAGTTTGGATTCCGCTTTTTTTCGTACCTGTTCACAGGAAGTATTTCCATCAAGGCGCAGTTCCAGCAACTCCTTTATTTCAGATAGCGTGAAACCAAGCTCCTGGGCTCGTTTGATAAATTTGATCTGGTCTATATGACGCTTTGTGAATATGCGATAGCCTGATCTTCTCCGGTCGGGTTCCGGTATGAGTTCTCTCTTTTCATAATAGCGAACCGTCTCTTTATTGACACCGGCGCGGCTTGCCACTTCTCCAATCTTGAACGTGGCTACTCCGTCATATTTATTTTTCAAATCCTTTTTCATATCAAGAATAGTTAAAGGGTGCCACCCTTAAGACAGATGACACCGATTCATTGCTCTATTTTTTCACCATGGTTTTCCCGCAGCAGCAGGTGGGATTTTGATCACCTGAACAGTCGCTGGGAGCACCTTTGGTGACGGTGACTTCACAACCGCAGTTTTCGTCAGGGCACTGATAAATTTCTCCTTTTCTTAATGGCATAACAACTGTTCCTTTGAGTTAGAAACGTAATTCATCATTAATATAAGGCCTGTACCATGGTACAGAGTCAAGTGATAATTTTACCTGTAAAATAGCCTCTTAAACCCTTTATACCGGTATTATCCGGGATAAGGGTTTATTGACCCGCATTCATGTCAACCCATCGTTCATAGGTTTTATTATCCCACAGGCTCTGGAAGTAGGCAATTACGGCAATTTTTTCTTCATTGCTCAGGCTGTCTCCGAAAGCCGGCATGGTACCTCCTACCGGGGCTCCGCCATCATTGATGGTTCGCATCAATACCTCAAAGGGATGGTGCCAGGTGTGGGCTGAACCGTTTAAGGGTGGAGGCGGGAAGGAGCCGTCGGGATTTGGACGTTTCCAGTTTTCAACAATGCTCTGTCCATATTCTCCGTGACATCGTGCGCAATTTTCGGAAAATACTATTTTACCGAGCTCAAACTGCTTTTTGGTGAACCACCTGCCTTCTGTAATGGTTTTGGGCTCAGGCTGATTTTTCGTTTGGCATCCAATCAGAACGAAAAGACCTAAGAACAATAATATCGTGTATGAAAGTGTATTCATAGCTATTAAAGGCCGGGACTACTTAAGTTGGGTCAGTTCAATGCGATCTAAAAGCAAGGTGCCGCTTCCGTTTATTTCAATACCTGCCATGCCGGGCTCAGGCGCTTCGCCGTGTCCGTGAACGACCATTTCCTTATTAATATAGCCACGGAAATGAGTGTCGTTGACAACCACCCTGATAAAAAGCATGCCGGTTTCCGCAAAGCTGTCTTCAGCAAAAACCGTTCGGCTGTCTTCATCCATCCGCCCCTGCCTAATTTCTCCTCCGGCAGTGAGTGTAAGAAAATCATAGTTGTCAATATCCCTGACATGGTTTACCAGTTGCACTTCTCCCTCAAAGTTTGAAAGATCAATGTAATAGTCTATCTGTACGTTTCGATATGTATTTGTCGAGGCAAAGAAGCTGTTTAGCGAATCCCCGGAGAATTTCAGCATATAGTTTTCACCGCTTTTTACAGTGGCAGGGTTTAATGATTGCACCGAGCCTTCAAGCCACTGAAAGTTTTCAAGAAGCGCACTGACGGCACTCGGTCCCATGGGCCATGACCAGTCTCCATTCTCTTTTATGATGAATGTATTGTCGGTTTGGGTCGTCAGGCTATCGGTTTGTATGGAAGGGTTTTGATTCTGCTTGATCAATTGTCCGGTACCGACTCCATAACCGAATACCATCTCGGCCCCGTGTTCTCCAGTTTCATACAGCATAAATATTCCCGGCAACACGGCTAGTAATGTCACAATTCTTATTTTGAACTTATCAATAATGTATAAATAGTGAAATAGCAGTCGTAGTGCCAGATAAGCAGTGAAAAACCAGATGGTCCACCAGGCCCAGTCAGAGTGGCTATTCAGTACAGACTGTGCTTCAGCCGGTAAGAAGACACTATCTCCCGCCAAAGTTCCGGTATAGTAGCTGACGAGTGCGGCAAGAATTCCGGCTCCGTAGAGAATAGTTGATTTCAGGTCATCCCACCATTTGTCAGGTAGAATTAGATTTAGAATATCCATTAAAAATGCCATAAAAATCAGGGCGATAGGGAAGTGTACAAGGATTGGATGAATATTGGGGGCCCATTCCGGTATTAAACTCATTGGATATCAGATCATGTTGAATTTGGGTTGCAACAAAATAAAAAATA
>DATFJD010000495.1:0-2337 GCA_035269475.1 Halalkalibaculum sp. | reverse complement strand
CAAAGATGACATTGCCTGTATCATACTCGAGCCCATCCAGGGAGAAGGCGGCGACAATCATTTCAGGTTGGAATTTCACCAGGCCCTTCGTGACCTGGCCGACAAGCACGAAGCCCTGCTCATTCATGATGAGGTTCAGACCGGCGTCGGGCTGACCGGCAAATTCTGGGCGCACGAGCACTACGTAAAACCGGATATTTTGGCATTCGGCAAGAAGGCCCAGGTTTGTGGCATACTCTCCAACGAGCGTGTAGATGACATTGAAACCAACTGCTTTCACGTATCATCGCGTATCAATTCCACCTGGGGCGGCAATCTTGTTGACATGGTCCGCTTCGGCAGAATTCTCGAAGTGATAGAAGAGGAAAAACTGGTTGAAAATGCCGCAGAAGTGGGATCCTACCTCCAGGAAAAGCTAAACGGACTTGCCGGGGAATTTGAGCACTTCAGTAACCCGAGAGGCAAAGGACTCTTCTGCGCCATCGACCTGCCCAACGGACATGCCCGCGATGCTGTAAAGAATCAGTGCATTGAAAATCAGCTTATGATTCTGTCATGCGGGGAGAAAACCATCCGGTTCCGTCCGCCTTTAAATGTTAAGAAAGAACACGTAGATGAAGCGATAGGCATTATGCAGAAATCCTACAAAGAGGCCGCCGGTAAATGTCCCGCATTAAAAACGAGCGCCCAAGCCTTAACCAATGGAAATGGATGAAATCGCTTAGGGCGTTTATGAAATAGGTACCTTAACAAAGGTGTTTCTTTTTTTATGCTGAATTAAATTTATAAATCATTTAGGTCGGGTTGCTTACCTGACCACTCCGATTCCTGATCACGGGTACTGCCGGCCAGGTAAGCAACCCGGCCTTCAATTACTGCATCTCTATAGAAGATTTACTTATGCAGGCGCCATTGTTATGCCGCTTGATTGAGTGCCCTATTCGCTTATATTGATAGGGTACCTAAATTTCAATCAACTCTTAAAACAATGGCTTATATCGAACTGGATAACAAAATGCCGGGTATTGTAGGCCTGATGCAATACCGTCCAGAAACAGCAAAACCACTGAACGAGCTTGCCGAGGTATTATTACGAGGGCCTTCCAGCCTGTCTTCCGGCGAGCGTGAGATGATTGCATCCTACGTATCCTACAAAAACAAGTGCCATTTCTGTCACACCTCACATGGAGCGGCAGCAGCGCATCACTTTGACGGGGACCTCTCGCTGATTGATGAAATCAAAGAAGATTTCAAGAATTCAGATATCTCACCCAAGCTGCGAGCACTGCTTGATATTGCCGGCAAGGTTCAGAAAAGCGGGCTTGATGTTGTAGAATCGGATATCCGGGCTGCCAGGGAAAACGGCGCAACGGACCGTGAAATTCATGATACTGTATTAATTGCCGCCGCTTTCTGTATGTACAACCGTTATGTTGACGGCCTGGGAACCTGGGCGCCGGAAGAGAAGGAAGCCTATGATGAAACCGGTGAAAGACTGGCCAAACAAGGCTACCTTTCTTTCGACTTCTAATTGTATCTATACCATCTGGTGCGATTCCGGCTGGATAGTTATTTCATTAAGCACCGAATCGGCCGGCTGGTTGGCGGCATAATAGATAGCTTTGCCTACTTCTTCGGGGGTCAGCATTTTGTCGCGCTGCACCCGCATGTCTACCTTGTCGTCATCCCAGAAAGGAGTATCGACGCCGCCCAGGTGCATCAGCGTAAATTTAACACCGCTTCTTTTGTTCTCTTCGATCAGTGCCTTGGTAAACCCGGTCACTGCAAATTTAGAGGCCGCATAAACGGATGTGTTTTTCATCACGTATTTGCCCAGAGTTCCGGGAAGCATGATTACCCTTCCCTTTTTCTCAGTGGCCATGTGTCGCACTACCGTTTGGGTAACCAGAAAGGTGCCGTAGACATTGGTTTCGAGCATATTCTTTGCATCATCGGGTTTAATATCCAGCAGCGGCTGTATGATGCCCTTGCCGAATGCGTTTACCAGCACATCAATACTTCCCAGGTCTTCCGTCACCTCGCGGGTCATGGTTGACACAGAAGCCAGGTCAGTAACTTCCACTCCGATCACAAAGGCTTCTCCCCCGCTGTCATTGATTTCCTTGGCAACTTCTTCCGCTTTCTCTTTATTGCGTGCTGCAAGCACCACTTTCGCACCGGCTCTTGCAAAAACCTTAGCTGCCGCACTTCCAATTCCGCCTGATCCGCCTACGATGAGTACTATTTTGTCTTTCATAAGTAATTGATCTATCCAATAATTAGTTAGATCAATGGAAGCAGAATTGCAGGGCTTCCGTTCCTTTAAAAGATTGAGGT
>DATFJD010000494.1:0-6629 GCA_035269475.1 Halalkalibaculum sp. | reverse complement strand
TAGTGTTCAATTTCGCCAAACAATACCACTCCGGAATTTGGCTGAATATCCCTGATATTTTGCTGCAGCCGGTAGCTGAATGAGCTGAATAGATTACCGATAGTGAGGTTGCCAAAATCGGAAAGAGCACTACCGCCTCCCGCACCAAAATAACGGATCTGTGAACGGCGAATTTCCGGTTCTATGGTGAAGGATGTCAGGTATACATTGCGTTCCAGGTTGAAGCGAAGAGGCACGCTTAAGGAAAAACTGCGCTCTTGCCTTACAGCTGGGAGGGTAAAAGATTCCTGCTCGGTTGTAAAGTTAAGATTCCGGAAAGCCGGTTCACTGAATGCGCTTGCTTTAAAACCGGGATAGAAAGTCTTGTTCCTGTATGAGAAATCATACCAAAGCCGCTCTTCATACCCGGTAAGACGCAATGAATAGGCTTGATTCTGTAGGAGGCTGTTGCTGTGCATGACGGCCCCGATCTGGTAGGAGCCGGTGTTGCTCACTTCCTCAATAATAGGGAGAACGGCCCTGGGTTTTAGCCATGAGATGCCGCTCTGATAAGAAGACTGCTGCCAGCCCTGTTCTTCCGGGTCAATATCGGAACCCAGCTCGGGCCGATCCATAAATTTCTGTTTCTGTTTATTCGGCTTCCACAAGCCTGGTGCGACACTTTTATTTATATAAGATTCCTTTCCTATAACCGCAGGCAGCTGTTCATTACCCTTTTGCATGATGAATGCAATGCTGTCTCCACTGGGACTGTAAGCAGCCTCAAAGGCGTTATAAGCACTTTGGGTCAGTTGCTCCAGCCGCTCCTGCTGTAAATGATACTCATAGATTTGCATGGTACCTGTGTGATCTGAGGATAGAAGCAATTTCTGACCGGTGGCGTGCCAGGAAATATCATAAACAGACCCACCCATAAATGACAGGTCGGGTGCCTGTTCAAGATCGTCCTGCAGGGAATTCCGGGAGACCAGCCAGAGGCCCTGAATGCCCCGCTTGTTGACAATTACAGCCCATTGATCCGGCTTACCCGGATTTACCGCCATTTCAATGATCTGATGTTTGCCAAGGTCGGCTATGGTCGTGGCGGCATTATTCTGAGTGTTGAAACGAACCAACCGGCTGGAAGCCCCGGATGTCTGCAAGGCCCGGGTTTCGCCGCCGCTAATCTCGGGCGCATACAGCCGGCCGTTTTGCGAAAGCCGCTTCCTGCTGTAGTCGGTGAGATCAATCTCTACCAGTTCGGAAATAAAAGTGCGGTCATATAGCGGACTGGACCGGTAATAGGCATAGGTCAGCGTGGACTTATCTTCTGATAAATCGTAGATATAATCGGTTATTGAGTTTGTGGCTGCTATTTGGCTGAGCTCGCCTGAGTCAAGGTCATACTTATAAAATCCCGGCCTTCCGTTATAAAAGGAGGCATAGAAAACCAGGGTGTTTTCGTCCAGCCATTTGGGCCTGTGGACTGAAGCACCTTTTAGTGGAATCTTAAGGGCTGAAATGGAAGTCTTATTTTCGATGCCCTTGTTCAGGTTTTCAGCTTTAGACTGCTCAAATTCCTCATACAGTGTGGCCGGCCATTTTCCTGTGGTGTGCCATAAGGCCACTCCATAGCCCAGAAATGGCAGGTCTATATAAAAATTAAGGGCTTTACGCGAGGTTTCACTACCATAGGTTTTCTGCAGCCATGCCGTAAATTCATATCCTCCGATATAGTGCCGGTTAAATGGACGGGTGCGCTCCGGAAAATGGACTATCTGACCCATAGTCCACGGGTCGGGACTGTTAAAAACAGCATTGAATTGATTATAGAAAAAAGGGTGATTCCCGCGCCCGCCGTTGGGGGCCACGAACTCTGTTTCATGGTAAGTAGCAAGGCCTTCGGTAACGCCGGAAGGGATAGCACTGTGAAACGATCGAGCCAGGTCGGGTGAAAACAGGTTAACCAGTCCCCCGAGGCCAAAGCCGCCGGTATTGCTGAAGTGGAGGGCATGAACCAGCTCGTGCGGTTCTACGGCTTCAAGCCAGGTGCCTGACTGCGGATTTAATGCCTTACCCTTGATGGGTGGAATCTCTATTTCCGAGCGAAAGTGAATTGGAGTGACGAAGCCATTCGACCGGTCGTTATAATTATTTAGGATAATGGGAAAGCCGGTTAAAGCCCCGTCAGCCAGTTCCTGCACCTCACGGTATTCGCTTTCAAGAATGCGTCCGGTTCGCCAGGCAACGGAATCTTCTCCGTTGGGAAAAACAATCTTGAAGTGGGGCGTATTCAGTTGCTGCCACTGAAGGTTGGGCGGACGATACTGGGTTGGGTAAAACTGGGCAAAGGCCGACGTTTGTAGGATCAGAAAAAGTAATATGCCTGTGAGATGTTTCATTATTGCCCTATCGACCTGTTCTCGGTCTGTGTGTATTCTTCAATGTGACAGCTGTTAAATATAAAATAACAGAATAAACCGGCAAATTATTAAAGCAGTGGCAACCGAATTTCACAGATTATTGAAAGGCTGATAAATAATTAAAAACTGCGACAATCAGCTCTACCCCTGTATTTCGTGTTCCATTTGGGGGGAACCATTTAGCAGATAGGGTAGCTTGGGGTGGAAACAACTCTTAAACGCCGTAGCTAGAGAGGTAGGAATAAAAAGCCCAAAAGTGTGAGAAGGTGCCGGCAAGCACGAATAGATGCCAGATTTCATGGTGTCCAAACCACTCCGGTATAGGGTTGGGCTTTTCCAAACCGTAAATGACGGCACCCAGGGAATAAGCCAGTCCACCGGCTATAATCCATCCAAGGAATGCTGCAGGAAGTTTATCAAAGAGAGTTGGAAACAGAATAACCCCCATCCAGCCCATACCAAGGTAGAGCAAAGTAGAAATCCACCGGGGCGTTTTCATGAATAGAAACTTCTTGATGATGCCCAGCAGTGCCAGGCTCCAGACGGTAATAAAAATTCCCCATTTCCAGTTGCCCTCAAGCACAATCAGGCAGATTGGAGTGTAGGAACCCGCAATCAGGACGTAAATCATGCTGTGGTCGAGCTTTTGAAAGAATTTCAGTGTTTTCTCCTTAACCGGAAGGGAATGATACAGAGAACTGGAGGTATAGAGTAAAACCATGCTGGCCCCGAATATGGAAAAGGCAACAATATGGCTGATGGAACCCTGCATAACAGCATCATGCAATAATACTATCAATCCCACCAGTGCCAGGACTGCCCCAAGACCATGTGTTAAACCGTTTACGGGTTCTCTAATGTAACGTCGTATTTTAGACAAGTAATTACTATTCATATGATGCAAGTTAACGCTGCAAATGGAAATAAAATTCTCTTTTGATAAATATTTATTGAGATTAGAAAAATTTATCCTCTCTTTCTATCAATGATGAACGTTAAAATAGCCCGCTTTTGCCGGAATTAATAACAAATTGTTCCTTATAAAGCGATACAATCGAATTTAGTATTTACTGTAATCTAAAATAATCAACATTCCGGAAAATAATGGACTACTTACACAGCTTACTTATTATGAGTTTTTTAATGATAGCTTTAACGGCGTGCACCCCGGAAACCGAGCAGCCGGAAAAGTCAAGCAATGAACCTTCAGTAACAGCCGGTATGCTGCAGCACACGGTTTATTTCTATTTGAAAGAGGATGTTACTGCAGAAGACAGAGAAAGGTTTGAAGAGGGACTAAAAAAATTGCTTTCCATAGAAGAAGTGTATAGCTACCAGATTGGCGTGCCGGGTAATACCGAAGAAAGAGACGTTACGGATCACTCTTTTGGGTATTCGTTCTTTTCGTGGTTTGAAAACCTTGAAGATTATAAAGTTTACGCCGAGCATCCCGATCATTTAGCATTTATTGATGAATATGAAGATCTATGGGCGAACGTTCGTGTTTATGATTCCGAGATCTTGGCAACGGAATAGCAAGGTTTGTTATCTGAAGCATAAGATCGTGCAGGTATAATTTATGGAAAGCAGAGATATAAACATTTATGTGTGGCAGATATACACTTAAAGAAAATAAAGAGAAGCTGGAAGAGTGGTTTGACGCAGACGGCGAAGAGCTGGACCAGCTTAAACCGAACTATAATGTGGCTCCCTCTCAAAATATGCCGGTGGTGGGCCAAAACCGGGAGGGCGGCAGAAGCTTGCAGCCATTTCGCTGGGGATTGCTCCCTTTTTGGGCAAAAGAGAAAAACGTAGGCTACAGCATGATTAATGCCCGTGCGGAGACCCTGGAGAGCAAAAAATCATATAAACCCTATTTTGAGCAGCAAAGATGCCTGGTTCCGGCATCGGGTTTTTACGAATGGAAAGGAGAAAAGGGAAATAAGGTCCCGCACTATATCTATCCGAGTCATGAACCGTTGTTTGCTTTTGCGGGTTTATACAATGTGTGGAAATCACCGGACGGTAAAGAACAGATCCCAACCTATACGATCATCACCACCGACGCCAATGAAAAGATGAAGGAACTGCACGATCGCATGCCCGCCATGCTGTTGAAAGAGGAATGGAGTGAATGGCTGGATCCGAATAATAATGATACGTCAGCCCTAAAAAGCTTATTAAACCCTTTCCCTGATGATGCCATGGCCTTTTATCCGGTGAGTTCTAAGGTAGGCAATGTGAGGAATAATTCTGAGGAACTGATCCGGCCTCGAGAATGAGCTTATAGCTCAATAATCTGGCTATCTGCCGGGGCGAGTGTCCAATCAGTAGTTTATTTTCCAACTTAAATCATTTCATTCGCTTGGCATATTCTTCTTCCAGGGGCATATGTACAGACCAGAAGCCTTTGGGTTCATTTCCTTTCAGGCGATCTTCTAAAATATTAAGATGGGTATGCCAGCCGGCGGAAATGCCTTTTAGCAGCTCGGGATCATCTCCTATTTTCCGATGGGTCAATACCAATCTGACATCATCGGCCTCTTCGGTGAGTTCGAAAGTTACTTCAGAATCCACTCCGGACTCTTCGCCCCAGGTGTAACTCAAGAGACTAGGAGGGTCAAAATTTGTAATGACTCCCTGCATGGTGCTGACTTCATCGAACTCTTTATATTTTTCGGGTATAGGGTCCGGGTGCGGAGAAAGATTTTTATGGTTAAATATCAGTTCAACCCGGCCGCCTGTACGCAACTCCATTTTTCCCGATGCCAGCCACTTGCCCCTTTTGCCGGATTCGGTTAAATATGCCCAGACTTTCTCAATTGGCCCTGGAAGCAGTCTTTCAAAACGAATGGTGCCGGGTTCAGTAAATATTCCGTAAGATTCAGTTTTTTGTCTCTTGTCTTTCTTTTTCATTGGCTTTACCCCCTATATCAATTATCGTTGCTGTCTTCTTCCTTCAATACAGCTTCAAGTGTGTCCAGCTTTCGGTTCCAGAATTTTCTGTATTGGTTAACCCATAGGGCAATTTCTTTCAATTTTTTGGGATTGGTTCTGCAATAGCGTTTCCTGCCTTCCTTGCGGACATTCAAAATCCCGCATTCATTCAGTATTTTAAGGTGTTTGGATATGGCAGGACGGCTTATGGAGAATCGGTCTGCCACTTCATTTACGGGAAGAGGCCGGTCTACAAGCAGGTCTATAATTTCCCTACGCGTCGGATCGGCCACGGCCTGGAATATATCTCGTTGCATGCTCCTAAGGTAAAAAGACATTGTTTATGTGTAACCGTTTGGTTACTAATATACGAGTAACCGAACGGTTACGCAATAGTCCGGGAAAAAATAATTGATTAAGCATGTGCAGGATCAGCTCATCTCAATAATTTTACGTACCGTACGCAAGTTCCGTGTCGTGGCCGGTACACCGACAATTTTCTCGACAAATGTATTGGAGAACTGAGGCTTTTCATCAGATTGCTTATTGACAAGACTAAACAGGTGATTCCCACCTACTGCAAGTTTTTCAATATCAGAAGAAGAGGATATCCATTGTTTTTTTGTCTCGCTATCGGGCTCATTGGCAACAAAACTGATATATCCCTTCCACCCTTCTTTTTCTTGAAAAGGAAAGCCGGCGAGTGCTTTTCTTAATTCTTCCGGACTTTGGATAATGACCGGTACGTCAAATCCGAAAGTAGCTTCGATCTGTTTACTTATTAAAGCAGAGAGGTTGGCTTTGTCATTTAATTCGGCATCAAAAATCACGTTACCGCTCTGAATGTAGGTAGAAATGTTCTCCAGGTTCGCTAAAACGAGCATCTCTTTGAGGTCATCCATCTTAATCTTTCGGTGACCTCCCACATTGATTCCCCTTAGCAAGGCTATAAAGCGTGTCATGGTGAAACTGTCATATCAAAAAATACTGCCTCTTTATTAAACATCAGAATCCAATATACTGATTTTAACCGAATTGAAGCTGCCAATAGAGGTAGAGCAGTGCAAATCCGGTTAAAAAGACCAGTCCGCCGCGGCTCAGCCACCTAAGCCAGGGCTTTGGCACACAGTGATCAGGCATGTGATCGGCGGTGACAAGCCTGTAGTTGATATAGGCAAGAACCGGAGCCGTGAGGAAGGAGAGCGTGGTGGCAAGATCCACCATCAGCGTAAACTGGTCACCCAGGAAATATAATACCCCAAGTGACAACAGCGAGATCACGATCAACAG